>NZ_JBFUIJ010000017.1:0-155608 GCF_056401935.1 Mucilaginibacter sp. P4_D1 | reverse complement strand
TTCTTTAACCGAACACCCCTAAATCGGTTAATAGTATTATGATCGGGGTAACTCATTGAGCTCAGCCACATAAAGTAGATGCTTTCCTGGCATGCAGCCGCCAGCTTACGGCTGGAATAAATATTGGTCACATAGCCATAAACCACTACCTTCAGCAACAATTGAGGGTGATCACTGGAACTTCCCCTGATATGATAAGCTTTTAATAAAGGCTCAATATTGATCTTGTTAATTACTTCATTGACAACTCTAACCGGATGGGATTGCGGGATTAGCTCCTCCAGGGTTGGCGGAATAGCTAATATTTGCTGCTGATCATAGTGTTTGAAAACAGGTTGTCTGATTGCCATATCTCATATATCTATACTTTAAATATATGAAAATCAGATTGTTAAAACAAATAAAACCATAGATAACTAATTGATTTTATAGCAATAAACCATTAATAATAAAAAAGAGGCTGATCATGATTTATGATACAGCCTCTTTTTTGTTGGTTCTTTTAAAAATAGAATATGTAATTCTGGCAACTATGTTAGCCAGCTATTATTCGCCGAAATGATATTTTTCTTCTTCAACCTCTTTAGATAGCTTTTTTAATGCCCGAAGGGCTGATGTAAGCGTTTTAGAATGAGATGAAAACGACGGACTGGTATTTGCAAAGCTAACCATCATGTAATTAATAACATGGATATAACTGGTATAACCCGAGGCTGCGGTAGATAAGCTAACAGCAGTTACCAATTGTTCTGACATATGTTCGCCAAGATAAGTGTCATAATCTGCCTGGAGAACGCCATAAGCTTTTAAGCCGGTTGGCAAGTCGAATATACCCCTTTCAATACCACGCTGTACGCTTTCGCACTTCCTGCCAATTTCGTAGGCCATATCGTCAAATAGTTCTTCGCCTATATGCGCGGCTTCTGTATTTATGTGTTTATCTGGAAACATATTTCTTAAAATTACGCAATTCAGCCGGGTTTGTCAAGTCAATTTCTCCATGCCAGTCACTGCCCCGTAATATAGGCTCCATAAAACGCAAACCCGACCAGTCTGATATGTTAAACGGAGTACCGGGGGAATTGTTATAATGATCATCATACCAGCCTTTAGCAATTTTATATAAATTTAACGGCAGTCGCAATTCTGCCGTTTTCAAAATAATTTCCATCTCTTTTTGGTAAATCGCTTTGAAACCAGCTCTGGCCCATACGTAACCACCGTCTTGCAGAGCGGCATGTACCATAATTTTGCTAATGCCAATTTGTTGGTACTGGTCAAAACATACTCCTAATACTTTTTTGCCTGTATTTTGTCCTCTTGCCGAAACAGGTAGCCTGAAATAATCATGGTTCACCATAAGATTTCCGGCAGGATCATTGGTGAATGTACGTGCAAACAATAGGCCATCGTCCATATCCCTATGATTATCTGAATAAAAATAGATAGAAAAAGACGGCGGTGTGATAGTAAATTTTATTAGCCTGTTAATAGGTGATGTGGTCAACCCTCCTAATAATTGTTCTATTTGATCCAAAAACACAAAGGGCTGGAAGCCGCTAAAGTATTGATTGATAAATTCTTCTACTGGAGGAGGTGGTGTATGAACTACCGTATATCCCAAATTAATTACGCGGTTAATCTCGCTGGCGGTGACAAGGTATGTGGCAGACATAACGTAAATCTAAAAAATTCATTGATTTTTTATTGGTATCTATAATCATAATTTGAAATCGTTTGAAAAATAACGATGTATTTCAAATAGTCGATACAACCATCTATAAAATACGGCCACGCTCTCAAAAAATTAAATTCGGTAAATCCCGCATAATGTCATAATCCTGTTATATTTGATTTATATAAACCAAACTCAATCCTGTAATTTGGGTTATCCTTACAAATCCTGACAGGTATCTATATCATGGCCAAAAAAACAAAGACAACCGACACCCCTATACCGGAAGAAAAGCCTGTAAAAGAAAAAAAAGTAGTTAAAGCTACAACACCTAAGGTTGAGCCCGATGCTGTTGCAGCTACCGCCAAAAAGGCTGTAAAAGCAAAAACAGCATCAGCCGAAAAAACAAGCACGCCCAAGCCCAAAACGGTTAAAGCAAAAGTTGCCGAAGCTGTTCAGGCTACGTCCCCTGTAATATTAAAAGCAGTTGAACCCTATAGCCGCTTTACCGATTTTGATATCAGCTTATTTAAATCGGGTAAGCACTTTAAGTTGTATGAAAAGTTTGGCTCGCATGTGGTTGATTTTCAGGGCGTGGTGGGTACCTACTTTGCGGTTTGGGCGCCAAACGCGCAGTATGTATCGGTGATAGCAAACTTTAACGGCTGGAACCGCGGTTCGCACAGTTTAAATGCCCGTTGGGATTCGTCGGGCATATGGGAGGGTTTTATCCCGAATATTGGCGTAGGCGAAACCTATAAATATTATATCAAATCATCAACCGGCGAAGACCTGGAAAAGGCCGATCCGTTTGCCCTGCGCTGGGAAGTACCGCCAAGCACGGCATCTATAGTTGTTGATACCTTTTACCAATGGACCGATGGCGACTGGATGGCCAACCGCCATGAGCATAACGCGCTTGATAAACCTTACAGCGTTTACGAAGTGCACCTGGGCTCATGGGCCCGCAGCCCCGAAAGCCCCGACCAGTTTTTAACTTATACCGAGCTGGCACACAAGCTGGTGCCCTACGTTAAAGAAATGGGCTTTACCCACGTAGAGTTTATGCCTATAATGGAGCACCCGTATTACCCAAGCTGGGGCTACCAAATTTCGGGTTATTTTGCTGCGGCTTCCCGTTATGGTTCGCCGCAGGAACTGATGTTCCTTATCGAGGAGTTTCACAAAGCCGGCATCGGGGTAATATTGGATTGGGTACCATCGCATTTCCCGGGCGATATTCACGCCTTGTATAAATTTGATGGTACACACCTGTACGAGCATGAAGATATGCGCAAAGGTTTCCACCCGGATTGGAAATCGTATATATTTAACTATGGCCGTAACGAGGTTAGGGCATTCCTGATCAGTAACGCCCTGTTTTGGCTGGATAGGTACCATGCCGATGGTTTACGGGTAGATGCCGTAGCATCAATGCTTTACCTTGATTACTCGCGCAAGCATGGCGAGTGGGAGGCAAACATTTATGGTGGCAACGAAAACCTGGAAGCTATCTCGTTCCTGAAAGAGTTTAACGAGGCCGTTTACAGCCATTTCCCATCAACCCAAACCATTGCCGAAGAGTCTACCTCGTTTACGGGTGTTAGCCGTCCGGTTTATTTGGGTGGCTTAGGTTTTGGGATGAAATGGATGATGGGCTGGATGCACGATACCATCGATTATTTCCACGAAGATCCTATCCACCGTAAGTATCATCATAACGAGATCACCTTTAGCACCATATACGCCTTTACCGAAAACTTTATGCTGCCTTTCTCGCACGATGAGGTAGTATACGGCAAAGGTAGTATGCTGCGCAAAATGCCCGGCGATGAGTGGCAGCAATTTGCCAACCTGCGCCTCATGTACAGCTATATGTTTACGCACCCCGGCACCAAACTATTATTTATGGGTGCCGAGTTTGGCCAGGGCGATGAGTGGAACTACAGCCAATCGTTACCATGGCATGTAATGCAATACCCTAACCACCAGGGCATGGCGGCAACCGTAAAGGCGCTTAACCAACTGTATAAAGATGAGCCTGCACTGTACGAAAAAGCCTTTGATTTTACCGGCTTTGAGTGGGTAGACGGTGGCAACGCCAACGACTCGATACTGGTTTATGGCCGCATGGGCCACAGCCGTGCCGACGACCTGGTAATTATCCTGAACATGACCCCGGTACCGCGCTATAACTACCGCATTGGCGTACCCGCAGGCGGCAAATGGCAGGAGGTATTTAACTCAGATGCCCAAAACCTTTGGGGCAGCGGCATCATTAATTATCACCCGGTAACTGCCGACGCCGAAAAATGGCATGGCAAGGATAACTCCATCAGCATTACCATACCACCTTTGGCAGCCACCGTATTTAAAAAAATACCCGATGCCCCTGCCAAATATGAACTAAAGCGATAAATAACATCAAATCGCTATAAATATATTCAACCATTTATTAAGCTTTTGCGTTTAATAAATGGTTGAATATTCATATTAATACATTTACCTGCCCATGAATCCTAAATTCCGTAACCTTTTTATTATAGGTGGCTCTGTAGCCCTGGTGTTGCTAATTATACAGGTATTCATGACCTACCCCGATATTAACGCCGTAAACATATTATTAAACGCCTTGCCCGCCCTGGTACTTTATTACCTGGCCTATAAAACCTACCATGAGCATAAAGATGGCGAACTGATGTAAATTGAAGATAGTTACATTGCTTTTGGTTTTAATAATCTTTAATTTTGAATATGGATGCATTGATCGTATATCCCGAAAATAAAGAACAATTGGCGGCCATGAAGGCAGTTATGAAAGCGATGAAAATTACCTTTGAACAAAAGAGCGAGGTTTACCCCGATTATGTTGTACAAGGCGTAAAAGAATCTTTGAAGCAAGCTAAGGAAGGGAAATTAACGCCCTATACCGGAGTAAGAGATATGCTTGGCCTTTCATGAGCCTTAAAGTTTATTATACCCAACCGGCAAAAGAAACGCTGTTAGTATTATACACATCTATTCAAATCTATAACCCTTTTGTTTTTTTGGGACACCCGGCAAGAGCCCTTCTTTACCCATTTACCCGAATAATATGCTTAACCTCTTTGTTTTTGGTGCTATAGCCCTGGTGATGTTATTATTTGGCTACCAGATAAAATATAAAAAGAAAGCCAGCCTGATATCCGGGTTCGACGAAAACCTGGTGGGCGATGTTAACGGCCTGTGCAACTGGGTAGGCAACCTTATGCTCATCAACGCCGCCATAGCCCTGCTCACCGGCATCGGCATGACCTACCTGCCCGCTCAAATGAACTTCATCCTGATATTTTTTGTCGTTGGCATCCTGGCAACCTCCGTTTTTGCCATTGCCGGCAAGCGCAGGTTTGGGCGGCAGTAATCAGGGCATTGCCTGCGGCCCGCGCTATTCGTTCATACTGCACAGGCATTAGCCACCGGGCCGGTATCCACTGCTATCGCTAATGCTTTAAATTGGTTTGGTAACCTTCCTGTCCGTCCGCAAAGTGTAGTGAGGTATTAACGGACAAATCCGGACAAGGCAACACCAACTCGCCACGCGGTCAATCACCAGAAAAATTTTAATAATTTCCAATTGTTAAGCTAAAAATTATTTATTAGCTTGCAGTACAACCAGTTAACCTTTATGAAACGGATATTTTTTGCCTGCCTGCTGATGGCGGCTCTTTTTGTTGATGCCCAAACTGCTACAGTAACACTCTCCAATAAATTTGAGTTAAAAGACCGCGGCCTTGGCGACGCTACCGGAAGTACCTGCCGCCTGGGCAATTTTTTTTATTGCATGCAGTACGATTATAAAAGCGTGCAATTTGCCATATATCCACGGCTAAACGATAAAAAATACAACATTAGCCTTTACCGCTATACGGCCGATATGAAAGAGGTTGCCAAAGCCGCGCTGAACAAAGGAAAAAAAGAGTTTGGCCCGTTTGCGCCTCAAGCCATTATATTGAACAATAAATTACTGCTGTTTTATTACCATGCACAGGATGATGGGTCGGTAAAATTGTTAGTAACAACGTTAGAGCCCGAAACCCTTACCGAAACCGGGGTGAAAGAGTTGTACACCATGCATGTAAAAAATGTAAGCAGTTTTGAAACAGACGGAGTTATTGCGAATAACCAGCTAAGCCTGGTATTGTCGCCCAATCAAAAAGAATTGATGGTAACACAGTCGGGTAATACCAACGAGATTTTTACCTGTATCATTAATGATAATAACGCGGTTGTTAAACCTGCCGTTACCATCATTAAAAACAATATCCAGGATATGGCCATACAAAACGGGTTTTTGGACAACCAGGAGAATAAATGCCTTAGCTACACCTACACTATCAATAAATTATACAAGCGCGGTGTGTTGGTGTTAAATAATAAGGGTGCCGAGGCATTCATGGATTTCAACACCGGATCAAAGGAGTGGGAATCCAATAAATTGTCGTTTCACGTGTCAAATGATAATGCTACCCTGTATGTATATGCCAACTACTATGGCGATTATATGGACGAGGGCGTATTGCTGAGCAGCTTAAACCTGCAGCAGCTTACGTACGGCCCTGTTCAGTTTTTTGCATACGCCGATGATATTAAGGAAAAGCTATATAAAATGGGTTTCGGCGTTAAAGGTAAAGATACCTATACTGTTAAACGTGTTGATTATGCCTGTACAGAACTGGACGACGGAACGCTGGCGCTAACAGGATACCCCTCGGTTACATCATCAAGTATGCGCATGAAGCCAACCATTATGAATACAAATACGCTGCCGGCAAGCGGTACAAATCACACAACACAGTATCAAACTGTCGATATTGCTATCGCCGGCCCTATTATTAATGTGTTTTTAAAGGGAGGGCAAAGTAAATTTGGCTTGTTATACCGCAAACAGCCCGATACCGAAACATCGGGCTACATACCTATTGCTTATAAAAACAAGCTGGTTTGTATTTATTGCGATAGTAAAAAGAACCTGGAACGCGGGCCGGATGAGAAGGTAAAAGGGAAGGAACAGCCATCGGATATGGTACTGGTAAAAGCCGTTGTAGCAGCCGACGGTACCGTAATAAGCCGCGAACAAATAGCCGATACGCCCTTTGGCTCAAACTATTATTACCTTGATTATAACAAGCAGCTCACAAACACATCGTACCTGATCCCTATTGGGCGGCTACGGCTAAACATGGCCAGATATTATACCCAAATTGTACAATGGGCCAATGTGGAGGTGAAATAGGCCGGCTGCCGGTTTCTGATAGCGGGCTATTAAATGGGTGTGCGTTTGGCAAAACAATGGTTAGCGTGTTATAAATTTACGCCGCACTTCCTAACTTTACGCGGTTTATATAAGCTTTGCGGTAATAAGCCCATCAATCCAAAAATTAACGTGCCATGAATGCGCTATCTGAATTTAAATCATCGTTAAAATTAAACCAGCCCGGCCCCGATTTATCTGTGCAGCTGAAAAGCCTTTGGTACGATGGCAAAGGCGATTGGCACCTTGCACATGCACAGGTCGACCAGCTGAATGATAAGGCATCGGCATGGGTACATGCCTATTTGCACCGTAAAGAAGGCGACACCTGGAATGCCGACTACTGGTACAACAGGGCAGGGCAAACACGGCCCAAGGTATCATTGAACGAGGAATGGGAGCAATTGGTGCAGCACTTTCTTTAGCTGCATACCACGCGCAAAAAAAAACAGGGCAGTAGGCGGTTGTTTCGCTGGAAAGGGAGGTATTCCAATGTTATTATGGTAAAAATAATATCGAACACTGAATTTTGAATATTCAATACCGAATTTTTCTTCGTTATTCGAAATTGGATATCCGGTGTTCGATATTAAATTCAGGTTTATCCCGTAACTCAATGACATTGGGATACCGGTCCGGCGCCTAATGCCTTGTGCGCGTATGAATGGACAGCCCGGGCCGCAGGCACTGCCCCCGTTCGCACACGTACTATACTGTATCATATCCGAACGCTTTCGTAGGTTCGTTACTTTGTTAAGTATTTGATTGTTAATTATTTAAAACACGGGCACAATGTTGGTTGCACCAATAGCATAAAAACCACTGATTATGCTTAAAAATTACTTACTGGTTGCTTTCCGTAACCTCACTAAAAACAAAGCTTTTTCGTTTATTAATATTGTGGGGCTGGCTATTGGTATGGCTGCATGCCTTTTAATTTTGCAGTATGTTACGTTTGAACTGAGTTTTGATAATTTTCAGGCGAAGAAGGATCGTATTTACCGCATTAACCAGGACCGCTTTAATAATGGCAAGTTAAGTACCCGCTGGGCAGGCGGGGCTTTTGCACCGGGAACGGAGTTTAAAAACGATTTGCCCGAGGTGGAGGATATGGTGAAATTATCGCCGGCCGGCGATATTTTGCTGAGTTATAAGGATCAGAAAATGACGGTTGCCAATAATTACTTTGTGGGCAATTCGTTCTTCAACATATTCTCGTACAAATTACTAAGCGGCGACCCAAAAACCGCCCTGGCCGAGCCTAATACGGTAGTTATATCGCGCAGTGTGGCCAAAAAGCTGTTTAACAACCAAAACCCTGTTGGGCAAAACATTACCATTTATAACGATAAGGGGATGAAGGTTACCGGCGTAATGGAGGATATGCCCGAAAATACACACATGAAGCTCGATTTTTTACAGTCGTGGGCTACGTTGTCAAAAATTTATGCGCCTGGTATTGATAACCAGTGGATGAATGATGGCTGCACTACCTATTTGCTGCTTAAGCCGGGTGTAAACCCAAGGGCTTTAGAAGCTAAGTTTATCCCCATTGTAAAAAAGGCGTATGATAAATTTAAAGGCTCGGGCGAAAGCGGCATTTATACGCTGCAGCCGGTAAGCAGCATTCACCTGTACTCCAACCTGATGTTTGAGTTGCAGCCCAATGGCGATGGTAATTCTGTTTACCTGCTGTTGGGTATAGCCATATTTGTAATTATTATAGCCTGGATAAACTATATTAACCTGGCTACCGCCAAGGGGATAGGCCGGGCCAAAGAGGTTGGGGTGCGTAAAACATTAGGATCGGCAAAGCAACAGCTTATAGTACAGTTTATGCTGGAGGCCGGGTTGCTTAACCTGCTAGCGCTGCTGCTGGCGGTTATATTGATTATTGTTTTTTTGCCCGTTTTTGCCAATATATCGGGCCTGCATGTCAGCTTTAGTTTGTTTTTAAACCCGGTATTCTGGATAACCGTAGCGGGGATATTGCTGGTAGGGTCGTTCTTTTCGGGCTTTTACCCGGCTATGGTGCTATCATCTTTTAAGCCTGTGGAGGTAATGAAGGGTAAACTATCGGCATCGCCGCGGGGCATAATTTTGCGCAAGGGGATGGTGGTTTTCCAGTTTGCAGCATCAATTTTCCTGCTTATTGGCTCGCTAACGGTATTCAGGCAAATTCAATATATGCAAAACCAAAGCCTGGGTATCAATATTGATCAAACCATTGTGGTTAAGCCGCCGATAGCCAAAATAGATTCGTTTTACCGCAATATGAAGGCGTTTAAAAACAACATCCTTACTAACCCGGCTATTAAGGGGATGACGGTATCGACCACGGTGCCGGGCGAGCCGGTGTCATGGAACGCGGGCGGCATTAAGCCCCACGGTGCCGATCAGTCGCAAGGCAAACAATACCGTGTTATTGGGGGCGACCAGGAATACCTGACTTTTTACGATATGAAGCTGCTTGCGGGCCGCAGGTTTTCGCCCCAGTTTACTACCGATACGGCTTCGGTAGTGTTTAACGAAAAGGCCATTCACCAAATGGGTTTTGATAAGCCCGAACAGGCCATAGGTAAGCAAATTGATTTTTGGGGCAAAACCTATACTATTGTTGGTGTTGTCGAAAATTTTCATCAGCAATCATTACGGGATGATTACGACGCGTTGATTTTTAGGTGTATACCGGATTTGCGCAACCAGGTATCTATTAAAATAAGCACAGCCAACATACAGCAAACATTGGCTGGGTTGAAAACAGACTGGAAAACATATTTCCCCAATGATCAGTTTGATTATTTTTTCCTTGACGAACATTTTAACAAGCAATACCAGGCCGATAAGCGTTTTGGCCAGGTGTTTGGCATATTTACATTCATAGCCATATTTGTTGCCTGCCTTGGGTTATTTGGCCTGGTATCATACACCATTGTACAGCGTACCAAAGAGATTGGCATCCGGAAAGTACTTGGCGCCACCGTTAGTAATATTTTACAGTTGCTTTATAAAGATTTCGCTGTGTTGGTAGTTGTTGCTTTTGTTGTATCGGCACCGCTGGCCTGGTATACCATTAACAAATGGCTGCAAACCTACTCGTTCCGGCTCAGTATCAATTGGTTGTTGTTTGTTATACCATTTTTAGCGGTATTCATCATCGCCTTTGTTACGGTATCGCTACTAACTGTAAAAGCCGCATTGATGAACCCGGTTAAGAGTTTGAAAACAGAGTAGTTTGTGTAAGGTTGCAAATTAAGCAAATTGGCTATGGATGGTTTGCAGCGGCTATATTACCGAGCCGCTTGTCCCGAATATGGCAGGAGGGATACCGGAGGGACGGACACTTTGCAGCGTAGCAATAGGGATGGAAATGGATACCGGCCAATGTGGCTAAGGCCTGTGCAGTATGAATGTACAGCCCGGGCCGCAGGCATTGCCATTTTTAGTAGTAAGTAGCAAGTAGTAAGTAGTAAGTAGCAAGTAGTAAGTAGTAAGATTTTTATTGGCATTAGCCGGGCTTTTGTGTTTAATAAGAGAAAAAAAGCGTGGGCATGTGCGGATCCCCTCTTGAGAGGGGCGGAGGGGTGTGTTATACGCGCGCAATGAAACGCTGGCAAACACACCCCTGCCACGGCTCAATCTATCGCGCCCCCTCTCGAGAGGGGAATAAAGAAATCTTACTACTTACTACTTGATACTTACTACTTACTACTTGATACTTACTACTTATTACTGATACTATGAACCACAAAGCCCCGGCTAATGCCAGGGCTTTGTGGGTTAAAATTAAGATTGGGAAAAGGGATTAGAATTTACCTAATTCCCCCGTTATCTGTATTCTTACACCGTTGGGATGTCTCCGAACGAACGACTATGCCTATAGTTTATAACTACAGTAATATTAGCTTTTTAGAGCAACCCAAACCTAACTATAGCATCTGGCTTTTATTTAAGGACCCCTGCAATAAGGATTGAAAATGGATACTAGCCAATGTAGCTAAGGCCTGTGCAGTGTGAATGTACGGCCCGGGCCGCAGGCATTGTGCAACAAAGTCGAAAGGATTTGCAACGTAAGCTAAAGCTTTTTGCTGCTGTAGGCTTTTAATTTGTAAAGTTCATTTCAGCCTGCCGGGGTTCCCTAATGCCCGTTGGTGCAGGGTGTTATCTATCTACCTTATAAATATCAACATGAAAAACGTAAGTTATTTTTTATCTGTTTGCCTTGTGGCTTGTGCCCTGGTGTTTTGGTGTGGCTGTAAAAAAACCACTAATGGCCCGCCGCCGCCAACTACCGGCACTTTTAGTTTCGCGTATGCCGAGTATACCGGTATAGGTAATGCGGGTAACCATTATTATCCGCGGCCGGTATCCATCCGTTTTAACGGGGATAGCAGCATGTCTGTTTTTTCGTTTATTGTATTAAACGGCCAGTATTCAACAGTAAAGGGTAAAGTAAGCCATGTGGCTGTTAATGCGCAGGGGCAAACCGAGGTAACGGTTGTTTATGATTTCCCTGCCAAAGAGCAGCAGTTTAACGGTCCGCAAACGTATTTCATCTCGGCAGATAAGGCTACGATGACGGGCGGGGCGTTTCCGTTATACGAAATTGTGGGCAGTTTAAAATTGTTTCCGGCTAAGGCGCCCGGCATAGCAGGCAACTGGAATACGCCTAACGGGTACTACCCCGATGTGGCGGGCATGTCTTTTGGCGCCGATAGTACCACTACTTACCAGTACAATGGCAAAACGCTTACCTACGGTGGCGATCCGACTAAGGCAATTCATATTAAATATAGCCAGAATGGCGGGCGCGTAAATTTCTTTGGTGTAAATGTATCGCAGAACGACCTTCTTCTTCAATATTATGGGGTGCTTACCGCCGATGGCAACAACATGTACCTGGATAGTTATCAGTTTAGCGATGCCCGCCTGCCATCTATTTATGGCGGCAGCCAGATATACGGCACCATAGGCGTTACGCCAAGCATGAAAAGGCAGTAGCATTGGTTAAAAAATGGTGTGCTGAAAAGGGCGTTGTCATGCTGAGGGATCAGTCGGAAAAGTTGGGGGGGCGATCCTCAGGCATATATTTTGGCAAGCCTGAATAGGAAGAAAGTAGTATCTCTTACTCCTCTTAAAGTAGCTCTAAAAGCTTTTGCCTTAGCATTAAATGATTCGGCTGAAGCATTTGTACTTCTGTTGTCGAAGAAGTTTAAGATAGACTCATAATGTGTTTGTACAGATTTAGATACGGTTTTAAAAGACTCAATTCCTGCATCTTCTACATCATTATACCAGATTGCCAGTCTTTTAAACGCCTGCTGCTTGTCTTTACAGATAGTGAAAATCTGCCCCAGCCGGACTGACAGGTTGTAGGCTTTGAGCAGCAAGGGATACCTTGGAAACAACAGATCAGCTCTTTCTTTCTGTGATACAGTCCATTTAGATGGGTGTTTAAATAGTAGATACCTGCTTCTGGCCAGTAATTGTTTTAAAGTATCCCCGTTGCTAAATACTTCAGGCTGATAGCTTTGCTTGTTCTTTTTAGCATCCTCTATTGCTTTGTTCTCTTGCTCTAATGCTTCCCAGCGATATTTGATCCTAGCTTCCTGTGCAGCATCATAAGCCAGCTTTTGTACATGGAACCGGTCAACAACCCGCACAGCATTATTGAAACACCTGCGGATAGCTTTGATCATGTTAGCAGCCATATCCATCGTCACTTCCTTAACTTTATTCCTTTTACGGACAGGTATTCGCTCCAGTACAGCCATGATCTGTTCGGCCTGTGTGCCTTTGATCATCGCTACGATAGCCTTTTTACCCCCTTTTGCTTCTTTATTGGTAACAATGGTATACAGTTCTCCGTTGCTTAAGGCGGTTTCATCTATACTCAGGTAAGGGCCTATATTATCTGCAAACAGCATCCACTCCTCTGCATGCTCTTTCTGACCCCAGCTGTGAAAATCACTCAGGTGATCTTTATATTGCTGACCGAGCTGCTTGCCGTCCACAGCCCTTGGATTCCAGTTGTGGCTTCTCATATCCTAATGGAGCAAGGTTCTTTTCTTCCAGGTAAATGTTCAATTGCCCGCTCTCAGATGAGCGAACATCCATAAGTTCAAAATATTCTAAAAGACCTTCAGGTAAGATTAAACGGACAAGGGTTTCGTATGCTGCTGACAAGGGTATTCGTATTTGTTATTCCTGTCGCAAAACAAATACTTTTTTTATTCCCCCACAAGAATTCCGCTTGATCCCAAAAAAACAGGTAGCTATTCAAAAAAACAGGTGAAAAAAAAATCCCCACTCGCCAGAGTGGGGATAATCATTGATTTTTATGCTCCTGAGGCTGGGCTCGAACCAGCGACCCTCTGATTAACAGTCAGATGCTCTAACCGGCTGAGCTACTCAGGAATCTTTTTCCGTTTGGAGTGGTGCAAAAGTATAATTTCTGCGGTAATTTCACAATATTTGCGCAAAAAAAATTTAAAATATTTTCCATGAGTTTGTTAGTTATTGGTACTGTGGCATTTGACGCAATTGAGACCCCCTTCGGAAAGACGGATAAAATCGTCGGCGGATCGGCAACCTTCGCAAGTTTGGGCGCATCTTACTTTTTTGATGATATAAATATCGTTGCCGTGGTAGGTGATGACTTCCCGCAAAGCGAGATTGAAGACCTTAACAAACACAATGTAGATACCGAAGGGCTGCAAATTAAACAGGGTGAGAAATCGTTTTTCTGGAGCGGCAGGTATCATAACGATATGAACAGCCGTGATACATTGGTTACCGAGTTGAACGTTTTGGCCGACTTTGACCCGATAATTCCCGAATCGTACCAGGACTGCGAATACCTGATGCTGGGCAATTTATCGCCGCAGGTACAGCAAAGCGTTATCGAACGCCTTAAAAACCGCCCCAAACTCATTGTAATGGATACCATGAACTTTTGGATGGATATTGCATTGGATGAATTGCTGAAAACTTTGAAACTGGTAGATGTACTAACCATCAACGATGCCGAAGCACGCCAGCTATCAGGCGAATTTTCGCTGGTAAAGGCTGCCCGTAAAATTTTAACCATGGGCCCGCAATACCTGATCATTAAAAAAGGAGAGCATGGTGCCTTACTTTTTCATGAGGATAAAATATTCAGCGCCCCTGCCCTTCCCTTAGAAGAGGTTTTTGACCCCACAGGCGCAGGCGACACGTTTGCCGGCGGGTTTATTGGCTATATGGCCAAAGCGAGCACTGTGAGCTTCGAAAGCATGAAAAACGCCATCATCTATGGCTCGGCCCTGGCATCATTCTGCGTGGAGAAGTTTGGATCTGAAAGATTAAGAAACCTGACACAGGAAGAAATTGCTGCCCGCATAACTCAATTTGTGGGGTTGGCCAAGTTTGAGATATAAGAGATCCTCTCCTTTGAAGAGGATTTAGCTTTGCATATTAAAAGGGGGCTGTTCCAAAAAAACAGCCCCTTGCTTTTTAGCTCCCCCTTCAGGGGGCTGGGGGGCTTGAACTTAGCGTACCCACTTTCTCAAACTTTTCAAATACTGTTTCGGTATGAGGGGCGTCAGCAAGCTCGGGGGTTAAATCCTGGCCGGCCCAGTGTCCGTAGTGTTTGCCATTGCGCCATAGGCGGCTTTCGGTAACATCGTATATAATGCCTTTATAAGCCACCCAAATCTGGGGTTTATCCTGCCCATTGCGCAGCGCCAGTTGCGATTTGGTATATTGGGGCAGGTTAGTCATTAGCTTTGTTTCTTGCTTTAAAGTACTCAAAAAAGCCAATATTCATAAGCAGTAAAGCCATCAGATAAAAATGATCTTCAACTGGGATTGTACCCACCCTCAAACCCATATTCTGAATGTTATTATAACTAACTATGGGGATAGATGTAAGTATGCCATTAACAACGTAAAAAGGTATCAGAGCAACCAAATAGGTAAAATAAAAACGGTTAAGCCAAACTGATTTAATTACATATTGAAATATCAAAATCAACAAAAGCAGTACCCCGCAAGTAATTGCTGTATATATACTATGGTAATAAAAAATTAATCCAGCGATGCAAAAGACGACAACCAAGCTACTGATGGTAGCCGTTATTCGCGCCTTTATTTGCCATTTTACATAGTAATTTAAGCATGCATAAATAAAAATACACGCAAACGGTACAGTTAAAAAGAAAAGCACTTCTTCTAACGGCAAACCCCAAATTGTAACACCGGTAATATATTGCGGGTTGAACGACCATACACCTTTCATGGTAAACAGCACATCCCAAAACAAAAAGAAAAGGCCGGTTATGACCATGCCCGGCCATATATATTTCCAGCTTTTGTAAAAATGCACCTTTTTATCAAATGATAATACAAACGGAAAAAACACTGTCAATATATTGATGGCCAAGTAAGTGTATCTCACTTTAATTCAGCTAAATGTTTGTTCAGATCATCATTTTGTGCGGGGGTGCAGCGTTTGGAATTCAGCAGAAATTTAATGATAGCTACCGTTAAATCCTTATCGCCGGTACCATAGTTTTTTTTATCAAGCTGAGCAATAATTTCGTCACGATCGGTAACCAGGTCTTTATTAAAACCTAAAAAGCCAGGTACATTATGCTCAACCGAAAAACGTAAAAACCGGATCTCGATATTATGCGGATCGGCGCTTACGGCTGTTTTGTAGGTAGCCTCGGCATTATTAAGGTGTTTCACCTTCATATAAGGGTTCCAGCTAAGCTTGGCCTTACATGCCGATAAGGTAGCAATGTATGCTTTGATAACCCCTGTAGGGTTCTTGATTACAGCCAGGCTTTTATATAATGAATCGGTTGTTTTGCTGCTGTTCATGCAAACTACCAGTAAATTCCGAATATGCCTCAGGTTAGGCTCATCTGCACGGCTTTGTTGGGTAACCAGCAACATCAGGATAATAGATGCAATAAAATAGATACGGTTGTTCATGAGGTGCAATTTAGCCGTTGTGGCGACGTGTCAACAGTCGCCTGATAGTTGCCCACGGCTTAGTCAAAAGTACAAATTGAAACCCATATTGTTTCAAAACAAAAAACCCGCCTTTGATAAGCGGGTTTTTTATTATATATGGTTGAGTTTATAAAATTAATTTTCAGCGTAAACAGGTTTGGCAATTCCGTTATCGTAGGCTTTCAAATTTTTCTTCAGTAGCTTGCGTGCTACGTGTATCCGGGTTTTTACGGTACCTATCGGTATCTCTAAATGATCGGCAATTTCATGGTATTTGTGTCCTTCAAAATACATGGTAAAAGGAATGTAATAATCGCCGGGCAACCTATCTAAAGCTCTTTTAATATCATCCATCACAAACTTGGCTTCACCTTGATTTTTTGTTGAACTGAATACCAGGTTTGGCGAAGAAATTTCGTCGCTTTTGGTAACAAATGTGCTCATTTTAACAAAACGGCGATAGTTGTTAATAAACGTATTTTTCATGATGGTGTATAACCATCCTTTTAAATTGGTACCTTCTTTAAACTTATTGTAATAAGTTATGGCCTTCAACATTGTATCCTGAACAAGGTCGTTAGCATCGTCTGCGTCGTGCGTAAAATGTAAGGCGTATGATCTTAATGAAGTTGCCTGGCGCAGTACAAGGGTGTTAAACTCAATCTTTGTCATTTTGTTAAAGTTTTGTGTTAACAGTTAGGCAAGCATAGTGCCAGTACTGTATTAAATACAGCACAAAACACCACTTCGGGCCTTAAAACCGGCTAACAAAACAAAAGTGTAAGAGTTACACTTTTTAAACAAACAACAACCTGCCTGTCAGACTATTAAATACTCAAAAAATCAACATCACACAGAATATTAAAACGAATATTCCTGCAAAAAATTTATTGAAAACAAATGAAAACAAAATCGAAAATTTAGTTAAAATTTAATTTCTTAACTAATAATATTCACCTCGCGTTGTAGCATAACGCCAAATTTAGCGTACACACTGTCTATAATTTGCGACGAAAAGTTGTAAACTTCAGCTCCGGTGGCTTCACCGTGATTCACTAATACCAGCGCCTGGTTCTTCCACGTTCCGGTGTGGCCAACGGTTTTTCCTTTCCAGCCGCATTGTTCAATAAGCCATCCGGCAGCCAATTTTACCTGTCCGTCGGCGGCCGGATAATTCACTACATCGGGGAACTTAGTGTGTACTGCTTCAAATTCCTGCTGGCCTATTACCGGGTTTTTAAAAAAACTACCGGCATTGCCTATCGTTGTAGGATCGGGCAGTTTAGATACCCGGATATGTGATACTACCCGCGATACATCTTTTATAGTAGGCGATGTAATGCCGCGGCTGGCCAGCTCCAACCCTATTGCACCGTACTGGGTATTGATGTTCGGGATAAGGGATAAATGGAACTTAACCGATACAATGATATACCGCCCTTTCAGCTCGCTTTTAAAAACACTTTCGCGATAGCCAAATTTACAATCGGCTTTGCTAAACGTTTTAAACGTACCGGTGGCAACTTCAAAAGCCCTGCAGCTTACAAAAGCATCTTTAAGCTCTACACCGTACGCGCCGATATTTTGAATAGGCGATGCCCCAACCGAACCCGGAATCAGGCTCAGGTTTTCAATCCCGGCATATTCACGGGCAACGCAAAAGTTTACCAAATCGTTCCATACCTCGCCGCCGCCGGCCTCTACAAATACATCGTTATGACTAATGCGGTGTTCAATGCCCCGGATATTCATGCGGATAACCAGGCCATCAAAATTTGTAACCAATAGTAAATTGCTGCCACCACCCAAAACCAACCGCTCGGTTTGCTGCCATTGCGGGTCGGCAAATAGTTCAACCAGGTCATCCTGGTGGGCTATTTCCACAAAATAACGCGCCTGGGCATCAATGCCGAAAGTATTAAAGTTTTTAAGTGATACGTTTTCCTGTATTTGCAGCATGGCGGTTGATTTCGGATGTCGGAATTTCGATTTCGGATTTGTCAGGGACGAATTTCGGAATTTTAATTAACATGAAATGGATGCATGCAAAAGTTGCCATTTCGGTTTAGTGGTAAATAAAACATGCATGCAGCAGTGTATGCTTAACCATGCAAAACAGAAGTAGAACTCCTTTTTTTGGTGCCCGAACAATACAAATTTACCTGTTTGCTTTTATATTTAAAACCCGCTTCCATTTCATCCACAAACTCTTAAAAATAACCCAATTAAATTCAAATTTTCCACAAAAAAACCACTATTTATTTCAAAAAAAATACAAAGAATTTCAAAAAAATACAGGGAGATTTTTTTGGTCAAAATCAAGAAAAAGCAGCCTGAAAAACCGGCAATCTTAGGTTTTAAACTGTCAAGTTCGCCACCGACACCTGCTTTTACTTGAGTCGTAAATTAAACATGGTCAGTAAAACAATTGAAAATGGGTAATCCTACAATTCGTCACAAAACCATTATATTTATCAAAAACTAATTGCCTAAGCCGATGAAAAAACTCTTAATACCTTTTGCTTTATATTTCGCCCTTCTTTCTTCAGCCTGCAATTCCGGGTCGCAAAAAACAGATGCGCAAAACTATGCCGATACCGCTGCAAACCCGGCTAAATCAATTATAGCTGTATTAAATTCAGAAGACCCTGTTTTAATTGATAGTTCAGAAAATGTAATGTACCCACTGGTAAATAGGCCAGCTGCCAACAATGATGGTGGCGGATCATTTGAAAGCAGCGGAAGCTCAAAAACGTATTGGAATATCATATTTTACAATACAGCCACCAAAAAATATCATTTGTTAGATACCGCGCGTAAAATGATCATCAATAGTTATAATACCTCATATGCTAACCGGGAGTACGGCTATTCTGACTCCTATTCATCTGATGTTGCTGCCCCGACTTCATTAAATGTATCAAAAAGAGGCAACTACATATTTTATTCGATAGTTATTGATGATTTTGACAGGAACGGTATAATCGACGGCAACGACCCCGACTACCTTTTTATATCCGATAAAGAAGGGAACAATTTCAGACAGATCTCGCCAGATAATCGTAATGTGAACAGCTGGGAACTAATTGAAAAATCGGGCAAGGTTTTGATGCAAACTGTCAGTGATACCAACCACGATAATAAATTTAGCGATGAGGAGGTTATTGTACCTTACATTTACGATTTAAAAAAAGGAGGAAAGACAGAAACTGTATTTGATACCCAATTCAGCAAAATGGTAAATGATTTACATCAAAAATTATGGCCGGTTAAAAACAAATAGCAACCATAGCCTACTCATTCCAGGGCAAATACTTTACCGTGTTGGCAACCTGTAATGTTGGTGAGCCCAAATTCAATTGTTCGCCATTTAATACACGCTCATACAACTTAAGATATTTTTGTACCATGGTGTGTACCATAAAGTTATCCATGGCATATTCGTAACAATGCTGGCTGCTAAATTGATTTATAGCCTTTAGTCCGTTTACCAGGTCCGATTTACGGTTACTTAACAGTCCAACTTCTGCCAGCACCAGTTCGGGTAGCGATCCGTAGGGCGTGCCCAATACCGGGCAGCCAAAATACATACTTTCGATGATAGCCAGGCCAAAAGGCTCGTGCCATAATACCGGGAACAACAATGCCCTGGAAGCATTTAGCACGGCAGCCTTTGCATCGTTATTAACCATGCCCTTAAACCGTACATTTAGGTTTGGTGTAAACCGCAGCCCCATTTTTAAATTGAGGCGCGTGCCGCCCAACACAATCAGCTTATTGCCGCTTTGGGTGGCTACATCAATAGCGCCTTTTACGTTTTTAACTTTCCAGGCGGCTTTGGCCAGGAAGTGGGCATGTGTCCGTTTTTTTGATAGATCGGGCTTGTGGTAATCATCCGGGTCGAGGCCGTGGTGTACAAAAGCTTCGCCGCCGTAGCGCGATGCCTGGTTGGCAGATACAAATACAGAGTTTCGATTTAGCAGCTGCCCAAAGCCGGGGTTATCATGTACATTAATCAAATAGGGCTTCTTGCTAAACCCATTTACCTGGAAGTGAAAGTGCACCACATCTACATCGTCGGGCACCTGCTGGTTAATGTCAACGGCAGGGTCGTAAAACAATACTTCGGCAAAAGGGCAGGTTGAACCGGGCGCGACAAGGTATGTAACCACATGGCCTAATCGATTCAGTTCTTTACCCAGCCACCAGATAACACGTTCGGTACCGCCATATTTAGGCGCCGGGATGCGGGTGTTATTTACTATTAATATCCTCATTTGAAAATGCAAGCGCCCGAATTTCGGAATTTAAATCGGATTGTTGTATTTTAGTGATATCCCGATTATTTCATATCCATTGTGCTATCCATTGACCTGGTTTAGTAAAAGCACCGATAAATCAATAATAAAATATTAATTTGTTAAATTTTCAACGCCAACATTGCAAATGCTAAACTTTTTTAATTATTTTAGAAACTTAATTAACTTCTTAACGATTTAAATAAAAAAATGACATCCATGAGCAATCCCGAAATATCGGCACCCAAAAAATCGGCAATAAATCCTATTCTTATTATAGGGGCCTTGTTCTTCATTTTCGGTTTTGTAACCTGGTTAAATTCGGTATTGATACCCTATTTAAAAATAGCCTGTCAACTTAATAATTTTGAAGCTTACCTGGTAACCAGTGCATTTTATATAGCCTACCTGTTAATGGCCAAACCATCGGCATGGGTGCTTAAACTATTTGGCTTTAAAAACGGTATGGCAGTTGGTTTGGTAGTAATAGCACTTGGCGCGCTTATATTTATCCCGGCTGCCACCACCCGCATTTACGCCGTTTTCTTAATCGGCCTGTTTGTTCAGGGTACGGGCCTGGCTATTTTACAGTCGGCATCCAATCCCTATATCACCATTATTGGCCCGCCCGAGGGTGCCGCCAAACGCATGAGCATAATGGGCATTTTTAACAAATGTGCAGGTGTGCTGGCACCAATAGCACTGGGCGCACTGGTGTTAAACAATATTGATAGCTTTAGTGCAAACCTGCTAAAACTTAGCCCGGCAGAAAAAATAGTACAGCTAAACGAGCTGGCATCAAGGGTAATATTACCTTATATCATTATAGTTGTTGTGCTGGCTGTTTTAGCCGTACTGATATTTTTCTCGGGCCTGCCCGAAATTGACACCGAGCATGAAGACGAAGCTGTTGCAGCGGCCAACTCGGGTAAAAACAGTATATTCCAGTTCCCGCATTTAATACTGGGGGTAATTGCTTTATTTTTTTACGTAGGTGCCGAAGTAATTGCCGGCGATTCTATCATCGGTTATGGTACGGCCAATCATATCCCGCTGTCGGTAGCTAAATACTTTGCGTCGGGTACCCTTATATGTATGGTTATAGGCTACTGCGCAGGCATTGTTTTTATACCCCGTTACATCAGCCAGCAAAAAGCCTTGGTTTACTCGGCTGTACTGGGTGCGGTGTTAACCATCATAGCATTGGTTACCCCCAAATATATTTCCATTGGCTGTATTGCACTATTAGGCCTGGCCAACGCTTTAATGTGGCCTGCCATATGGCCTTTAGCATTATCGGGACTGGGGCGGTTTACCAAAATAGGCTCGTCGTTATTGGTAATGGGTATTGCCGGAGCCGCTGTTTTCCCGCCGTTATATGGTTTACTGGTTGATAAATTAAGCGCACAGGAAGCCTATATGATGTTGATCCCTATCTACCTTTTCATCTTCTATTTTGCAACCATCGGTTATAAAAAAGGTAAACATGTGATAGCGGTATAAAATACGATCACAAAAGCAACAGGATCAAAAAACTTCGTTGCTCATTTTAAAACACCGGTATAAAAAGCTTTATATAAAGTCTGCTTATACTGGTGTTTTTATTTACGATATTGATTATTAACTTCAGCAGAAATATAATCCTTATCCGATGAAACCTAAATTGCTTCCTTTAATAGCCGCGTTTATTTGCCTTACACATTCCCTGTTTGCACAGGACTTTAGGACCACCTTCAGAGAACTTACCGGCAAAGGCGACACTACGGCAACACTAAAATTATTGCATACCTGGCAAAAAGCTAAACCGAATGACCCGGAAATGTACGTGGCCTTTTATAACTACTATGCCCTTGAAGGTTTAAAGGAGGTACTGAGTTTGCAAAAAGAACAACCCGGTGGCAAAAGTTTTCAATTAACCGACAGCGCGGGCAAAGTTGCCGGATACCTGGGCAGTCGGCCTGGGCTTAATATCAATTATTTAAACCAGGGATTTAAATATATCGATTCGGCGATAGCTAAATTTCCCACACGGCTTGATATGCGGTTTGGTAAAGTTTATGTACTTGGCCGGATGGAAGATTATGAAAAATTCACCGGGGAGATTATTAAAACTGTTGAATTTGGCCAAGGCATTAACTTTAAATGGTTATGGACAGATAACAAACCATTGGATGACCCCGAAAAATTCATGCTTGGTTCAGTACAAGACTATGTTATCCAACTTTTTAACGCGGGCGACCAATATACCGGCTATATGGGAGATATTGCGCAAACAATTTTAAAATACAAACCCGATCATGTAGAAAGCTTATCCAATTTAGCCATAAGTTATATGATAAAAAAGGATTATCCGCATGCTGTTGAACAACTTTTGAAAGCCGAAAAACTTGCACCACATGATTATATTGTATTAAATAACATTGCCTATTGCTATGAGCTTCAGGGTAACAAACCTAATGCTATAAACTACTACAAGCTTGTAAAACAATACGGCAATGACGAGGCAAAATTGGCAGCCGATAAAAAAATACAAGTATTGCAAAAACAATAAACTACTGTTATCTGAAACAGAATTATTTAGCCGAAAATAATAGCAACGATATTGATTATATTGCTGCCTTTTTAGTTTTATTACCTTATCCATGAAAATACGATTAAATTACTGGCAGTTATTTTTGTTGTTTTTGCCTATTATAGTTGGGATGCAAATATTTCACGTACCCCTCAATGTTCAGATAACCTATCGGTCGTATCTCCGGATGACCAATATGATTTTCAGCCTTGATATATGCCTCATCATTTGCTACCAGGCATATCTTGCCATCAGCTTTAATAACAGCAGGTTAAATAAACCCGACTGGTTTAATGTTAACGCGTTTATACCGGTGGTGTTTAATATCGCTTATTTTTTTTACGTGATATACTTAACATTTAAACCATATACGGCAATAAACGTCCATCAGGCTAACGGCCCAATTACAATAACCCGTTATAGCCCGATTTCGATGGCTATCGCAATACTTTTAGCTCATGCCATACTGACCTTCCTTTTTATAAATACCCCATTTGTGGCCAGGCAAATTAAAAAAGTTGCTGATAATGATGAACAAACCCGGCTTCGTGAAGACTACTTAAACCCGATGAAAAAATTGGTAAGAATGGCAATGATCGTGTTTGCTGCCGGAGTGATCCTATCGATAATACTTGATAGCATGGCTTTTTTTAGACCGAATTAAAACGCCTCTAATTTCTGAAGCGGAATTTTTCACCCTTTGTTTGTTTTTAAGGGCGTTCAAGAAGGCTACGCCGTTTATCGAATTAAAGAATTTTTAGAATTTCAAAATCCCTTGCAGCTAAATTCCGCCCATTCAAAAAATTCACTTAATTCAGGTTCAGACAATAGCGATATTGATTATATTACTACCGAATTAACTTAAAACTTATCCATGAAAATACGACTGAATTACTGGCAGCTGATATTGTTGTTTTTGCCATCAATAATTGCGTCCCAAATGTATAACATTCCTCACTCTTCCTGGCAGTCATATAGAATGATTAAAACAATATCAACCCTGCTCTTCGCGGTTAATCCATGTTTTATTGTTGGCTACCAGGCTTATTTAGCAACCAGTTTTAACAAGGCAATTAATGGGGCAAAGTGGTTTACCGTGAATGCGCTTGTGCCGGTAGTTTTCTTTATCGCATATTTCATTTACGTTGTGTGGTCGACAGAACTCAAACCGGTACGTTGGCATACCACGATTGGCCCCATGGAGCAAGCCGAGTTCGGATTTGTCTCTAAAGTAATAACTGTATTTTTAGTACACGCAGCAGTTACCTTCTTTTTGATAAATAACCTGTATGTTTCCAGGCAAATTAAACAGATATCTGACGACAGCACGAAAAATCAGCTAAACCTGGATTTTATGAAGCCTATGAAAAAACTATCGAATATATCGTACATTTCTTTAGCTGGTTTATTAATAATTGCAGCCATAGCTGATATTATGATTAGTGGGTTTATTCCAAATCAGGATTAAACTATGGCAGGCAATAACGACCGCCCCCACTAACAACGGTGAACATTATAATACAGATGACAACAAAAAACCTGGCTCTATGACGCTTTGTTTTGGTGTTCGATTTTAATTAGCTTCTACATAATTTCACCTAAGGGCCATCGGCCCGGCAAATATAGTAGCCACGGGTTTCAACCCGTGGATGATGGGCTAAACGACAACAATAGTGCCATCGGCACGACCCATATTTTGGTGTAAATTCAGGTATTTTCATTTTGTTCAAACCATAAATACGCATTGCTCATATGCATCGAACCTACGGCTCTCAATCGCTTTCTTCGTTTTTTCCACGGGTTAAAACCCGTGGCTACAAGATTGGCCGAGGCTACGCCTCTTTCGAGTGGCGAACAAGCTACGATTTGTCTATAAAATATATCTTTAGAAACTGAGCAGCAACCACATCGATGTTACCCATACAAAGCACGATAGCACCAAAAACCTTGCATGCGCTACACTCATTTCAGCTTTTTCCACTTAACGTATTTGGCATCCACCATGTAATGGCGTTCAATTTGTTTAGATAGATAAGGGCCAAATAAAAAATATTTACGCCTGTAGCCCGCCCCTCTTGCAGGTGTATAATTTAACTCAAAACGTTCATAACCATTTATTGTGTGGCCGTTTTTGAATTTATATAATTTATGCCCTTTTATTATCAGTGTATCAGGCCTTAAACCTTGAATATTATAGGTTTTAAAGGGAGCCGGATATATTTGCCATGGCGAATTACTTGTTGTATCAATGGTTGTTTTGCAGGCAAACAAAACAATGGTATCCTTATTCAATTTATATCTTCCAACAGCATCATCATTTGTTGTACAAACGTGATAACCATATTCAAATATTAAATCAGGCTTAAATTTAATGCATGTTATTTCATTTAAACCATCATCAACATATTTTTCAGCCAGCTTGATTTGACCTTTTACCGTAATAGAGAAAAGCAGGGTACAAGCTAACAATAGCGTTTTCATTTAAACAGCGTTTATCATAAGATGCCCCCATATTCAAAAATTCCATAAGCCGCCATCAAAATTCCTGTAAAATAAAAAAGCAGAAACAACCCAAATTGTCCCTGCCTTCGTTTATTCAAAAATCCGAAATCGAAATTCCGAAATCCGAACTTATATATGTATCGCTCTATTCTCCGTAGCTGCTAAACAAGCCTCGCGCATAGCTTCTGTATAAGTAGGATGCGCATGGCTGATCCGGGCGATATCCTCTGCAGATGCGCGGAACTCCATGGCCACTACAGCCTCGGCAATCATATCTGCGGCACGGGGGCCAATCATGTGTACGCCTAAAATTTCGTCGGTAGTGGCATCGGCCAGTACTTTAACAAAACCATCCAGGTCGCCGCTGGCACGTGCACGGCCGCTGGCTTTAAAGGGGAACGATCCTGTTTTATATTTTACACCGGCTGCTTTCAGCTGCTCTTCTGTTTGGCCAACGGCTGCAACTTCTGGCCAGGTATATACCACACCGGGGATCAGGTTATAGTCAATGTGTGGTTTCTGGCCGGCAATAATTTCGGCAACCAGTGTACCTTCATCTTCGGCCTTGTGGGCAAGCATGGCACCTTTAATTACATCGCCAATGGCGTAAACACCTTTAACGCTGGTTTCCAAGTGATCGTTCACGGTAATTTTGCGGCCACGTTCTTCAACGGTGATGCCAATTTTATCTAAACCTAAACCATCGGTATAAGCTACGCGGCCAACGGCCACCAGGCAATAATCGCCTTTTAACTCTTGTTTCTCGCCTTTAGGTGTATCAAAAGTAACGGTCACTTCTTTACCTTTTACGGTAGCGCCGGTTACTTTATGGCCCAGGTAAAACTCCATACCCAGTTTGGTCAGCACTTTTTGCAGTTCGCGGCCAAGGGCTTTGTCCATAGTTGGGATAATGCCATCCATAAACTCAATTACAGATACTTTTGCACCTAAACGGGCATATACCGAACCCAGCTCCAGGCCAATAACGCCGCCGCCAATCAGCACCAGGTGCTTAGGCACTTCGGTAAGCGACAAAGCCTCGGTTGAGGTAATGATGCGTTTTTTATCGATCTTTAAAAATGGCAATGCCGATGGTTTTGAACCTGTGGCAATAATTACATTTTTACCGGTTATCTCGGTTTCGGTACCATCTGCCTTTTTAACGGTGATGGTGTTTTTATCTTTAAATGATCCTACACCGTAGTGGGTGTCAATCTTGTTTTTCTTCATCAGGTAGCTAATGCCGCTGGTATTGGCATTTACCACTTCCTGCTTGCGTTTTACCATCTGGCCAAAATCGATACCCAAATTTTCCAGCTTAATACCATGGGTGGTAAAAGTGTGGGCAGCGTTATGGTAGTGTTCGGATGAATCAAGCAGGGCCTTGGATGGGATACAGCCCACATTAAGGCATGTACCGCCAAGGGTACTATATTTTTCGACGATAGCCGTTTTTAAACCCAACTGGGCGCAACGTATAGCGGCTACATAGCCACCTGGGCCCGAACCGATAACGATAACATCATATTGCATAGTATTTTGTTTTATAGGACGGCAAAGTTAGGAGTAATTATTGAATTAGTGAGTTAGTGAATTGGTGATTTGTACACGACATCCATTTTGAACGCTGGCGAAGACTCACCCGGCGAGGCTATGCCCGCCACCCTCTCTTCAACCTGCGGCTGGAAAGAGGGGCTTGAATAATTAATGAAAACTAACGATGTAATTAACTATAAATAGGCTTTGATTTTATTTAAAACCATCGCGGTGTTATTTAAAATCAGGTCATTTTCAAACCTCAAAATTTGTAGTCCTGATTTGGCTAAAACCTCGTCCCGGTTTTGATCATAATCCTTTTTCAGTAAATGTACAGGTCCATCTGCTTCTATTACAAGCTTTGCTTCATGACAATAAAAATCCGCGATGTAGTAAATTGTCCCTTTGGTACTTGATTGAACTCCGATAGGATATTGTCTTAGAATTTTCTGGGCAAAGACTCTCCTGTTTCTCAATCTCTGCCAAAGTAATTTCTCCGCAGGGGTTTCGTTTCGACGTAACTCTCTACAAAAATCAGTAATGGACGACATTTTTAAATTTACAAAAAACACTCTTTATTGGTAAATAACTTTTTGTTTTTTGAAAGGTATTCACATCTAAACTTCCTTTGAGTTAATTAGCATTCAAGCCCCTCTTTCCAACCGCAGGTTGAAGAGAGGGTGGCGGGCGGAGCCTCGCCGGGTGAGTCTTTTCAGCGTTTCACCCCTCACCATACTTATCCACCCAAACTTTTATCAACGCAACCCTATCCTTAATAAACTTCGGCCCAAAAAACGAGTTCGACCAATCATCAAAATGTTCATACTGAAACCCGAGGTAAAAAATCCAGAAGCCAACGCCAAGGTAAGGGATAGCTTTGAGTTCATCGTCGCTAATGGCTCTTGTTTCACGGTATGCAGCCACAAAAACGGCAAACATGCGGCCGGCTTCTTCGTCCGTTAACATGCCTGTATACACGTGCATAAAAAAATGGACGAAAAACGACATCAGGTCGTTAACAAGCAACCCTTTGCCCGCAAAGTCGAAATCGAAAAATGTTAAATTACCGGCATCATCAAAATGAAAGTTCTTGGGCAAAAAATCGTACTGGCAATAGCCATAGCTAAAGTTAGCGGTATTCAACAAGCTTAGCTTTTGCGCTACCCTACCCGCCAGGTCTCTTAAATAAGCATACTCATCAGGCAGATCCTTAAAAGCAGGTTCAAAACTTTTTATAGGATTGATAAGCGTAGTTTCAATACTATATTCCCTGCGGGGATGGCTAAGGCGGACCACCGACGTGATGTTATGCACCTTGGCCATCTGCCGGCCAACGGTTTTTAACTGCCCGTCGTTTAAATCCATAACCGGGGCTCCTTCGGCGTACGAGAACAGGATACCGTAGCGGACACCTTCGGGCGCGTCGAATTGTTGCAGCTGGCTGCCATCGATAGCGGTTATAGGGTAAGCTACATTTGCGCCGCCATTTTTCAACAAATTGAGCAGTTCAATTTCCCCTTGTATTTCATCGTGCGGGCGGTGTTGTTCGCGGTAGATCTTCAGTACATATTTGGCATCAATTGCCTCGATGATATAGGTGTCGCTTACCCCGCGCAATAAAAACCTGCAATTAATTAACCGCAGGCCATAGGCAGCCCCGATATAATTTTTTAATGCAATGGCAGATAACGTGGAGTATTGTACCGGAAAATGTGCCATAGTAAAAGTGGATATAAGAACAAAAATCACCTATTAATTATTGAGTTTTCATATTATCTTTAGATAATATTTCAGGATACGGCGCTTGGATTAACTCAAAATACTTTTTATCATAAGGCAAACTCACAGTGTCTCTTCTTTTAGTTTTATGTGAACATATGATTGTATGTACACAGTTTGCACACTTCTTGGGCTTGATATTTTCTAAATTGATGTTTTCAAATTTCCTTATGTTAAACTCACTTACCTTGTTGAATGTATTGTCTAGAAAATTTTTAATACTGTGATTTCGTTCAATTTTTAGAACATGACATTCTTCAATTGAAGAAGCATTGTTATAAAAACTGTAAGTCCAATAGACCAAGTATCCATATTCAATTTTGTATTGACTTAAATAGTAAATATATGCGGCTAGTTGGATTTTGTGATTATTTGAGAAAAGAATTTCTTTACTACTAATCGGCTTAAATTTTTCTTCGACAACATACAATTGGTCTTTTGTATTTTTTAAAATATAATCGGGCTGCCCTATAAATCCATTTTCATCATTTATAAAATAATTATTTACACTTCCGTTATGTCCAGAAAATATAAGTTTAGATGAGTTTATTTCATCAAAAAACAATTGGTTTTCGTCGTTAATATACCTTTTACTATACCCTTCTTTTTTATCCTGATTATTATGGTTATTTATTAATCGATGCTCTTCATGAAAATCTACTCCTTTTTCTGCTAAAATATTAATAGGAATCGTGAATGATTTACTGATTGAGTAACCAACTGGACAGTAAGTGTAATTTGCTAAATCCGTAGCTGAGATATATTTACTACTTGACTTTATTTCATTGAAAGCTAACTTTCTTTTGTAGGAATATTCTAAATAAAGGAGGTCTACTATGCCGAAACTTTCCGGCACCCAAAATTCGTCTTGTAAAATATAATATCGGCTTTTGGGGTCATTTTCTGATAAATCATTTTTTTTAATAGCCCCCAGTTTTTTATAGATATTGGCAATTCTTCCTAAATAATCTAAATAGATAACCGAATGATCATCCATGACAAATCCAAGTCTTGCTAACAAATACCCCATAAATGCAGCTTGTTTTTCTGTCATGATAATAGATTCTATTCCAAGATAATTATTATTTTATTATAACAACGGTTTATTAATTTCGAAAAACTCGATAACTCTTTTAAGTGACGCCTAAAGGTTAATATTGAACACGAAGATGGCCATGTGAAATTTAACAGAAGGGCTGCAATGATACGAAAATGAATAAAATCGGGACGGGTTTTATCCTATTTTAGCTAACATTGGCTATTTATTAGCTGCTTCGTGTAACAGTGTTGTATTAAATTATTTGTTAACAATTATGTTGCTAAATTAGGCTGTTATTTTGACTGACTGCACCATCATTATTAAATTTTTATTCATTGTAAGATGAAGTTATTTGCCTTGTCGTTATTGCTGATAGCAGCACAAGTTTCCTTTGCCCAAATCAAAGTAACGAAGCTGGATAAGAAAGATATTCCCGCCACTATTAAATACACCGGCCATATCATCAACGCCGTTAAATATACCGACAATGATGGCCAACACTTAATAATAACCACCGAAACAGGAATTACGCCAACAAAAAGTAAAGACCCCGGCGATACCGATTTTCGGGATGCCGCTTTATATGCTTATTGCTATACCATAGGTACCAATAATAAACTTAAACTAAGCTGGCAAACCTATGATTTTATAAAAGATTGCTCAGTTGACCTGGAGGCCAACTACGTACCCAACACTTTTGCAGTTACTGATTTAAATAACGACGGAAAGGCCGAAGTATGGCTGATGTATACTACGGCCTGTACCGGCGATGTTAGTCCGCCCGATATGAAGATCATTATGCACGAAGGGCTTAAAAAATATGCCGTGCGGGGTACAAAAAAAGTAAAGGTATCTGACAAGGATTTTGAGGGTGGTAAATTTACCTATGATGAAGCTTTTAAAGCCGGCCCGGAAGCGTTCATACGGTATGCAGTGGATTTGTGGAAGAAGAATTCAATGCAGGTTTGGCAATAATATATGAGTTTGAAAAATTGAAGATTAATAAAAGTGAGGGATTGTGCCAGCCACACCCCTACCAAGGGCTACTGTGTGTACACATCTTTAAAACAAAAGAAAATGTCATTTCGAACGAGGTACGAGGAGAAATCTTATACGACATGCATTCAACCATGCAAATTTGCAAGCATGTCGCAGAAGATTTCTCCTCACGCCAACACTCAAAGCCCTCCCCAGTTCGTTCGAAATGACATTTTTTTTTATTATTGGTACGTTTCCAAAAGATGTGTACACACAGTAGCTCCCAAGGGAGGGAACTAAAAAAACCCGATGTTTTCGGGCGCTAAATGCCTGAAAAGCATAAATTATGGCCGAACATTACAACAACACATGAATATAAAACAACTATACCGCACCGCCCTGCTCCTGTTAACAGCAGGGATATTTTCATTGCCGGCCCATGCCCAGCTTCTGCAGGAAAAAGAAGCTTTTACCCATGCCGATAGCCTGCGCGGTAATTTAACCGCACCGCGAACATGCTACGATATCAATTACTACCACCTGGATGTTAAATTTGATATCGACCATAAAACTATCAGCGGCAGCAACCTGTTTAAGTTTACCTCCACGCAGGATTTTACATTGCTGCAGTTTGATTTGTTTGCTAATCTTAGTGTAGATAAAGTAGTTTACAAAGGCAAAACACTGCCCTTTAAACGCGATGCCAATGCCGTGTTTGTAACTTTTCCAAAAACCGTTATCAAAGGCAGTAAAGACCAGTTCACCGTTTATTACTCGGGCAAACCAACCATTGCTATAAACGCGCCATGGGATGGCGGCGTTGTTTACAAACAGGATTCACTTAAAAAGCCATGGGTGGTTACCGCCTGCGAGGGTGTGGGTGCCAGCATCTGGTGGCCCAATAAAGATCACCTGAGCGATGAGGTTGATAGCATGCTCATCAGCATCAGCGTACCTAAGGGTTTAAAGGATGTATCCAACGGTCGCCTGCGCAAGGTTACGCCGTTAAAGGATGGTTACACCAAATTCGATTGGTTTGTGGCCAACCCGATAAACAACTATGATGTAGTTGCCAACATTGGCGATTACGTACATTTTGGCGATACCTACATGGGCGAAAAAGGCAAACTTACCATGGATTACTGGGTACTGCCCACCAGTTTAGAGAAAGCAAAAAAGCATTTCGGCGCCAATGCAAGGCCTATGCTTAAAGCTTTTGAGCACTGGTTTGGCCCCTACCCTTTTTATGAGGACGGCTACAAACTGGTAGAAACGCCGCACCTGGGCATGGAGCACCAGAGCGCAACAGCCTATGGCAACCATTTTTTAAATGGTTACCTGGGCTACGATATGTCGGGCACGGGCTGGGGACTTAAATGGGATTACATCATTATCCACGAAAGCGGCCACGAATGGTTCGGCAACAACATCACAGGGAAAGACCTGGGCGATATGTGGATCCATGAAAGCTTTACCTGCTATTCCGAATCGTTGTTCATCGAAGATAACTGGGGCAAAAAAGCCGGGCAGGATTACAACTTTGGCCTAAGAGAAGGCATTAACAACGACAGCCCGGTGGTAGGCCCGTATAACGTAAACAAGGAGGGCTCGGGCGATATGTACCCCAAAGGTGCGGTAGTGCTTAACATGGTGCGCACCATCGTTAACGACGATGAAAAATGGCGCACTATCCTGCGCGGTCTCAACAAAACTTTTTACCACCAAACCGTTACCTACAACCAGGTTGTAAATTACATTACAGAACAATCGGGCAAAAAACTGTTACCGGTATTTGACCAATACCTGCGCTATAAAGATCTGCCCATCCTGGAGTTTGCAACCGTAAGGGGTAAATTCAGCGCCAGGTGGATAGCCAGCGTAAAAGATTTTTCCATGCCGGTGTTAGTCCGCGCAAAAGGTGGCGAGTATAAGTTTATTACCCCAACTACACGGTTTACACCGGTTGACATCGACGGGGTAAATAAGGATAATATTGAAGTGGATAAGTTGAATTTTTATATAGGGGTGTTAGTTGATTAGTGAGTGGTTGATTAGTGAGTGGTTGATTGGGTTGGATTGAGTTGATTGGGTTGAAAATTTTTAAGATTATAAGTTGACAGATATATATGCAAAATAAGAACATGATTAAATACGCACTCGGCCTTTTGATGGCTGGTGCAAGCTTTTTGCCGGCAAAGGCACAATTGGGCACAGTTAAAGAAAAGTTTACCAGGGCCGATACTTTACGCGGATCGTTAACTACGCCGCTGCGTACTTGCTACGATATCAATTATTATCACCTGGATGTGAAGTTTGATGTCGATAAAAAGTTCATCAGTGGTAATGTGCTGTTTAAGTTTACCGCGGTAAGTGATTTTGATAAGCTGCAATTTGACCTTTGGAATAACCTGAAGATTGAAAAAGTGTTTTACAAAGGGCAGGAGTTAAAATATACCCGCGAGTTTAACGCCGTATTTTTAACCTTCCCCAAAAACATCAGCAAGGGCAGTAAGGACGAGTTTACGGTTTATTACTCCGGTAACCCAACCATTGCCAAACGCGCCCCATGGGATGGCGGTGTGGAGTATAACACCGACTCGTTAGGCCATGCCTGGGTATCAACCGCCTGCCAGGGCATGGGGGCCAGCGTATGGTGGCCAACTAAAGATCAGCAGGAGGATGAGGTTGATAGCGCACTCATCAGCATCAGCGTACCCAAGGGTTTAAAAGATGTATCAAACGGCCGCTTACGCAAAGTTACCGACCTGAAAGACGGCTATACGCGTTTCGATTGGTTTGTGGCCAACCCCATCAACAACTATGATATTGAAGCCAACATTGGCGATTATACCCATTATGAAGGCATTTACAACGGCGAAAAAGGTAAATTAACCATGGATTTTTGGCCGCTAAGCTATAACCTTGATAAAGCCAAAGCACAATGGGGGCTTGATGCACCACGCATGCTCAAAGCATTTGAACATTGGTTTGGCCCCTACCCTTTTTACGAGGACGGCTATAAACTGGTAGAAAGCCATCACCTGGGTATGGAGCACCAAAGCGGCACAGCTTACGGCAATCACTATAAAAACGGCTACCTGGGCCGCGATCTTTCGGGTACGGGCTGGGGACTAAAATGGGATTTCATCGTAATACATGAAAGCGGTCACGAATGGTTTGGTAACAACATTACATCTAAAGACCTGGCCGATATGTGGATCCACGAAAGTTTCACCAACTACTCTGAGTCGTTATTTGTGGAAACCTTTTACGGCAAGCAAGCCGGCCAGGAATATGTACACGGCACCCGCATGGCTATCGCGAATGACAGGCCCATTGTTGGCGCTTACGGTGTAAACAAAGAAGGCTCGGGCGATATGTACTACAAAGGCGGCAACATGCTCAACATGATCCGCACTATTATTAATGACGATGAAAAATGGCGCAATATCCTGCGTGGCCTCAATAAAACTTTTTACCACCAAACTGTTACTTACAACCAGGTGGTTGATTACATCAGCAAAGAGGCGGGCATGAACCTGGCACCGGTATTTGATCAGTACCTGCACTACAAAACCATCCCCATCCTCGAGGTCATGTTCCGTGAAGGCAAAGCCTATGCCCGCTGGACCAGCACAGATGCCAAAGACTTTGCCATGCCCGTTAAAGTGCGCGTAAAAGGCGGCGATTACAAATTTATTACCCCAACCAAACAATTCAAACCTTTTGAGTTAGAAGGCGCCACTAAGGATAACATTGAAGTTGACACATTTAATTATTATATTGGGGTGTTGGTGGAGTAGATGTTAGTGAGTGGTTGATTAGGTTAGATTGGGTTGATTAAGTTGAATGAAGGTAGGTTGGGCGTTAGTTCTAACCATTCACCTAATCAACCCAATCAACCACTCACCTCAATTTTATTTTCCCTCTCCATGCAACCTCGCCAAATAACTTGCGTCATATAGCTACATAAGAGATAATTAAGATGAAAACATTAAGCAAAATATTACTGATTGCTGCTTTGATAACAGGTACTGCAGGCTATACAATTGCAAAAACAAATACCCCAACCGACGAGGTTACCCAAAACACAGAAGACCGCCACTTATCCGGCTTTACATCGGTAAGCGTTGCCGGCTCGTTTGATGTGGTTATTACCCAGGGATCAACAGAATCTGTTAAGGTACAGGCTCCATCTGATGTTATCAGCCGCATTATTACCGAAGTGGAAGGTAACACCCTTAAAATTTACACCAAAAGCGATAACGACTGGCACTGGTTTGATGGCGGCCACAAAAAGATCATGATCTACGTTACGATTAAAGAAGTAAACGGTGTATCACTTTCAGGTTCGGGCGATGTATCATTCAGGGAAGGTTTGCGTGCAGGCTCTTTTAAACTGAAACTAACCGGATCTGGCGATGTAAGCGGCAAGCTTTGGGTTAAAAGCCTGGATGTGAACCTGGCAGGATCGGGCGATATCAAACTAAGCGGCACGGCCGATAATTCAAACATCAGCGTAGCCGGTTCAGGCGATTATACCGCAAGGGATTTAACAACCAATACCGCATCGGTACGTGTTGCAGGATCAGGCGATGCCAGGGTGAACGTAAGCCAAAAACTGGAAGCATCCGTAGTAGGCTCGGGCGATGTATACTATACCGGCAGTGTAAAAAGTGTGAGCAGCTCTAAGATAGGAAGCGGCGATGTGAGCAGGATGTAAGGGCCTCACCCAACCCTCTCCAAAGGAGAGGGCTTTTTGATTTGCATGGAGAACTAAAAGGAAAAGCGATGAATTGAACTCATCGCTTTTTCTATTTTCAATATTGTTTTTTCCTCCCTCTCCTTTGGAGAGGCCGGGGTGAGGCTTTAAAACCTCGTATAAAAAGCCAGCTGCGCTACGTGGTTAATCGTGTAGGCTTCGGCTTGTTTAATGTATTGGTTAAGGTAGCCGGTTTCCACATCAATCATTTTATTGATACGGTATCCAACGGCTACATAGGCGCGGTTTTGGTCGAAAAAGTGCTTGTTTACTTTGTTTTTGTTTTGGATGTTTACAAACACCTCGTTTTGTAAGGCTACAAATGGTCCTTGCGCGAAAACAGCCGAATCCTTTTTCAAAGGCACAATGGCCCGGGCAAAATATCTAAAGCGTTGGGCAAAATAATGGTCATTCTTGGTAGCGGCAGTGTTACCCAAAAAGCGCTGCTCCAAACGGAAACGGTGCGCCAGGTTTACATTTTTGCTCAGTTTATGGGTATAAGTATATTGCTGCCAGATACGGCTTTCGGGGCGAAAGGTCTGGTCGCCGGCAGTGGTGCGGCCATAGGTGGCTATGTATGCATAACCCAAAGCGCCAACCTTGTTCTTGGCAAAGTAATAATTGGCCGATGGGCGCAGCAAAATATGCTTCAGGTAACTCAGCTCGTCATGTGAGCGTAGTTGGCCGTCGAACGAGTAACCCCAATGTTCGGATAGTTTTTGCGAATGGAACACTGCTGCCCAACCCGAAAACTGGTTATCCTGCGCAAACAAACGGGCAGGTATAATTAACAATAAAGCGGCAAAAACTAATAACTTTTTCTTCAACTGCATAGATGTATATATTTTATAATAAAAAAAATTCAACCACTTACCTAATCAACCCAATCAACCACTCACTAATCTTTTATCCTGATCAATGTTTTACGGCCTAAGTCAACAGTGATCCTGAAGGCCTCCTGGTTACTCATCCTGAAACCCGGCGTTTGGTGGAAGCTTAAAATAAACTGACCTTTTACCCGGTTATATAAAAATGGTGTCCAGATGATATCCATCCGGTTATACGTTTTCTTCTCAAACCACGAATCGCCATAGGTAATTTCATGTCCCTGGCCTTTGTAAAATTCATCAAATAAGGCAAACTTGTGGTAGCTCAAATAAACATTGGCCACAAATCCCGCCGGCTTATGAAATCCGTCTATACCTCGCACCCGCTCTAATGACATCATACCGCCGGCTTCAACTGATAACGAATCTAAAAAGGTTTTATGACTAAAGTCTAAACCTAATCTTATTTGCCCGGCACCGTTATCCCTGATATTATCATTAGGAACGGCAATTTCGGCACCGGCATCATGCATCAGCATAAAGTAATGAGATACATAAAACGGCCCTTTAACCGATGGCTTGTACTTACCCGAAAATCCAAATAAAAACTGTTCCCTGTCGGTTTGGGTTTGGCGGCTTACCCAGTCAATCCAGCCGGTTTCGGTAAAATGTTCGTTATGCACCCGTGCCAGCAAGCCCTCAATATTAGGGCGATAGTAGCGCAGTGTATCGTTCAAAATTGCACGGGGATAATCGTCAAGCAAACCTTCGCGGGGGAAAGCACCGGCATAAAACAGCCAGCTTTTACCGGTAAAATTATAGTAGGCTACCGGGTTCACTTTTAAAAAGTAGGGTTTGGCGCCAAACTCGTGAATGCCGTTGGCCCCAAAAACAAAATGGTTTAAGCTATCAATGTTCCAGCCTAAATCAAGCTCGGTACGCATGCCGCTATAGGTACGCGAGCGCGGGATAAAAGCCTTGTATTCCCTATTATCCAAAAAGCCAAGCGCATTAAAATGAATATCAATGGTTTGTTCCTGGGCCAGGGCAGCTGTTGTAGTAACTATAGTGAAGATGGCGAATAAGTAAATCTTTTTAATCATATCTTTTGATGTTGTAAACCAAGCGGTATTTAGCTAACGTAACATAAGGCGCAAAGGTATAATAAAAGCCTAAACACCTAAAACTACACCATCACCATTAAGTAATTTGATAAAATAATACACCAAATCTTCATACTTTAGCCGCGTTATAAATTACCTAAAAACAGCTCACATGCGTAAACCGATAGAAATTGTACTGAAGCCCCGCCTTATGGTACTTAATGCCATTAAAGACCTTAGTCCCGGGCAACTGAACCTGGTACCACAGGGATTTAACAACAACATTATCTGGAACGTAGCGCACATGATATCGGCACAACAGGGTATTTGTTATACCCGCGCCGGGTTGCCAATTGTTACCGCCGATAAATTTTATACCCCCTACCGCCCCGATACCAAACCCACTGATTTTGTAGGCGAAGAAGATATCGCAACCATCAAACAGTTATTTATATCTACCATAGAACAGCTGGAAACCGACCTGGATAACGGCATTTTTGCCAACTACCCTACCTGGGCCACACGCTACGGCGTCGAGATTGATTCGATAGATACGGCGGTGGCATTTTTGCCTTTTCATGAGGGTTTGCATGCTGGCTATATTATGGCGTTGAAAAGGGTGAAAGGATAATTATTAATTTACAGTGCTAAACCGCCTCAATTAAGGCATCTTATCAGGAATCGTTTTTAAACTTCTCAAATAAGAAAGGAGAGTAAAAAGGGTAGCTTATTTCACGCAAAGACGGTAAGAAGCAAAAACGCAGCGCCAAGAGATTTGCTTATTTTTCTTAGCTTCTTTGCGCGAGAAAAAAACAACCGGCTTACTGGAAGCTTTAGCTTTTTTTATCTGCTGCCCCGGTTTTACCTTCGTCTTTTCTATCACCCTTTTTCACATCCGGCAAAGCCTTAATAAATACATCCTGCTGCGGGTAAGGGATCACGATGCCATTGGCCCTGAACACTTCGTCAATCTGCAAAATAATATCACTCTTAATGGGTCGGAGCATCGACATGTGATTTGGCCAGAAAATGATCTCGACATCGATACTGCTGTTGTTAAAATCTTTTATAACCACGTCGAAAGCCGGATCTCTTAAAATCCTTTTATCGTCGTCAAGTATCTTCATGATCAGGTTCTTTACCTGCCTTAAGTCGCTGCCGTAGGCTACACCTACTATAAATGAGTTGCGTTTCAGGTGTGCACCCATCGTCCAGTTCACCAGGTGTTGGTTAAGCAGCTCGCCGTTAGGGATCACAATGTGCGATCCATCGTAGCTGGTAACTATGCTGCTCCTGAAACCTATGGATTTCATGGTGACTATCTTATCATTCACCTCTATCATATCGCCCACATTTACAGGCCGCTCAAACGATAAAATAAGGCCGCTCACCAGGTTGTTGGCCAGGCCCTGCAATCCCAGGCCAATACCCACGCTTAGGGCACCAAAAATAACGGTGATTTTATCTAAGGCTATACCGGCAGCCGCAAAAGCGAAGAAAAGCCCGGTGCAGATAATAAAAATACGGATAAGCAACATGTAACTTGCCAGGTTTACCTTTTTCTTTTTGTCGTCCTTTGCATTGCTGGTTGCCGAATCGGACGTGAAAAATGAAACCAGTTTTGATAACACCAGCGATAATATCAAAATAGCTAAAAATACAAACAGGCCCATTATAGAAAAGCTATAGCTACCTACCATACGCTGTTGTGTTAGCGAGGCCACAAAAGCATCATAAATTTGCTTAAAGCCATAAAAATTTTTGCCCACCAAAAAAAACCAGCCTAATACCAGCATTACATAAAAAAATACAGGCGCTTCGCCACCCACCCGTTCAAAGTTTACAAAAAACAGCTTGCGGTTTGGTTGTTTATAAATACCTAAGGCCAGTGTTAAACCCTCATTAATTAACCTGATAACCCATAAAAACATAATAGCTATGATTACGCCCGAGTAACCGCTTACAAAGAAGGTTTTTGCAAGGTTAAAACGCCCCAGGCAATTGAGTACTACCGCAATTACCTGGCATATAAACACAAAAAGGATAAAATACAATATCCCGCGTTCTTTCAATTCTTTTCGGCGTGATGATGCCCATAATTTTAAGCCGATATAAATGATACCGCCTACAGACAGGCATAGGGTAACCACCCTTTCAACCCGGGTAATTTGTAGCAACATATTACCAAAGCCCGATAGGATAAAAAAAATAACCATTACCACCCAAAACCTAAACCAGTAAGCAACGATGTATTTATGAAAAATAAAGGCCAGGCAGATAGCCGCTATCAGCCAGATAAAAAAGCTGATTATAAAAGGTGGATCGGCCAGTATAAATTGAAAAATACACAGAGTTAATAGCATGGCCGATAACCAGGGATACTTTAGTACCAGTTGCCCGGAGAAATCGGCGCTCAGTTTGTTTTCATAAGCCAGCTGCTGTTTTAACGCCCTGATAAAGTAAAACGCGGCTATTGTTAATGCCAGCAGGATAAGAATTTTACCTACATGATCTTTTATATAATAACGTAAAACCATGCTTCCCTTTGCCCATGAAAACGCAATTACATCCTTAACAGGCCGGCTGTAGCCCGGTGCTTCCCATAAAAAGGGAAACTCCTTTATAAATGCCCTTGCCGATAAATTATTGCTGTAGATATCCACATCCTCTTTTAGCGACCGCAGCCGATACACCAACAGATCGACCTTTAGTTGCAGGGCCTGCAAACTTACCAGCGCCCTATTAAGGTTGGTATCAATTGGGGCGGTTTCCTTAACAACGACTATTATTTTGGCAATGTACTTGCGTACCGCAACAGAATCATTTGGGAATACATACAGAAGCGAATCGCTATACAAAGAGTCTATCTTGAACCTAAAGCCCGCTATTTGATTGGTATAATTATCTAATCTTACTTTTTTGTCTTCTACTTTTTTTGAAAGCTCAACAAGTACAGCGGCCGATACCGACAGGTTTCTTTGCGTTTGGGACGTGCCCCTGTTAACAAAAACGCCATCGCTCACCACAGCTATTGACGCTGTTGTTTGATCGAGCAGGGCTTTAATTCCCGTGGTGTCAATGCCTTCTTTCAATACTATTTTGGCTTGCCGGTTCAGCGCCTGTAAAAACTCCATCGCCTGCCGCTGGTGAATGTCAATTTTGCCGTTATTGTATTTTTCGATACTCCTGATAGTTTCATCGTGACCGCGCTTTTGCATCATATGCACAAAATCGAGCTTCTGAGCCTTTGTGATAGCCGGACTATCTGGCTGCGGGCCGTAGGCCTGCTGTGCCGAAACCGCGTTAGTAATGAATAAACAAAGCAGGAATAGATAATATTTCATATACCAGGTAAATGGTTTTTTCAAGTATAGGTTGGCCCTGTTATTACCGCAGGCTTTATTGCCGGTTAATAATTTATATCCAGCAGAAATAAATCTACATAAAATCATTTGCAAAAAAAACTGTAGATCAATAGCCCAGGTGAATCGCTTTTTAACTTTTTCAGCTACAAACGGTTGGCCTTTACAAAATAATACACTTTTAAGCTGCCTCGTAGAGGCTACCTGTTTGTAGAAAGACAAATAGCCCAACTTTTTTGCTCCTTAGGAGCTACCTTTATTCAGGATCAACTTTTAAACGCGATTTCCCGGGATCAGTAGTCCGGCTCTTGATTGCTATTTAATCAATCAGGATTTTGTCAATCCGGCCTTCTTCATCTTCCAGATAAAACCATCCAGGACATAGTGGGTAGATTGGGGTAAGGCCAGCAGGGGCACGATGAGCGCCAGCAACAAATCGCTGTTGATGGTGGGCAGGGTGGCAAAGGGTTTAAAAACCGAAGCATGTTCTTTCCACACCAGGCCATCCCACAGGCCTTCTTCAAAATAGGCAAACAGGATGAGCAGGCCCACAAAAGACAGTACACCATAACGGCTGAAGGTAATTTTAAGGAAAGTTGTTTTGGGCTTAGTCTCGCCGGTAAATTTCTTTTGCTCGTAAATCCATACCAGGGCCATGTAGGGAATGCCGTGCGAAACTACGTTGAGGGTGGTAAAAGCCATATCGCCGTTATAGTAAATGATGCCGAAATACCACGACAAAAAAGTGCCAAAAACCAATACATTTTTAGCAATATTAAACTGTTTGGTGATATTAAAAACCCAAATTTCTTTAACAAAATACAACAAGAGGGTAAGCAGGTAAATCACCTTGCAAACCACCAGTATATAGTCAAAATGGAACAGCACAAAATCGCCATCGACAAACCAGTTGAAGTTTTTTTTGTAGCCGGTAAAATGCCAGTACAATAAGGGGTAAATGGTCGCGATGTAAATGGCCGCGTTATCAATATACCTGCACACCCAACCTTGTTTTTCCTGGCGCGAGTAGATGCGCATAAAACCGTACTGCTGCCTGATGAAATGGAACACCGCCAGGTAGGCCAGTGCCCGCCAAAAATAAATGCCGCCTCCAACGTACAGCATCACCCCGCCTATGTAGCAAAACAGGGGGATGGCCAATAGTAAATGCCGCTGCTGCTTAAAAGATACCGGGTTAAAATAAGTACGGTAAAGCGTGCTGTACACATGGGCTACATCTATCATCACAATAAGTACCACCCAATATTGCACCGGCATCAGGCCCGAGTTTTTAAACTGCGCCGGGAACAGCGCCACAATAAGCAAGGCAATAAACGGGGGCGACAGGATAAAAATGCCATCCACAAGGCGGCTTTTTATCCAGGGCTGTTCCTGGTTATTATGCTGTAGTATGCTCATGTGCTAAAACCTGTTGTGCTGCCCTGATGCCCTGGTGAAATGCTTCCTCAAAAATAGATACCCCGCTCAGATCGGTATGCGCGAAAAACACCTGGTTGTTAATGGGCGACCGCGCCTGCTGCCTGTTATCGCCCCAGATATAATTGACCGATGGGCTGATCATGCCGTGGCCCCACAGCCAAAACTCCACCTGTTCAATATATTCTGTTATGCCGGGGTGAATTTGTTCCATTTCGGGTACTACAATATCCATCCATTGCTCGTAGGTACGGGTGTAGGCTGCAAGCCGCGCAATGCGGGGTTCTTTATCGCAAAGGGGCAAATAATAGGTAAGCACCTTTTGCTGTTCTACCAGTTTAATATCCTGCTGGTTGGCGTTTACATACCCTACCGATGCCGTGTTGTAGGCCACATTATCCCAGCATAGCACCATTCCCTTGGCTGCCGAGGGTAATTTATTAACCGTAATATTGGCAATAAGCCATGGCGAATAATGCAGTTTACTCACATCAAACCCTGGCCTGGCAGTATTTTTTAACAGCTTTTGGTTAACATACTGCGGCGATGCCATGATCACCTTATCTGCATAAATAACTGCGGATGTATTTTTTTTGAGGTCGAGCACCTTTACCGCAACCTTGCCGCCTGCCATTATCTGAACATCATAAGCCAGGCGCCCTGTTTTTATATGGTCTTTTACGGTTTCGCGCAGGCGTTTCATAAGCCAGCCGTTACCCTCGGGCCAGGTAATTACCGCGTTTGGATCGGCGTTGGATGCTGTGCCTTTGCGGGCCGAAAAATAGTGCAGCCCCGCCCAGGCGCTTACGTTTTGGGCCGGTGTGCCATAATCGTCCTTACAGCAATAGTTTAAATACCAGAGCAGGTAAGGCGAATTGAAGCCGTTATCTTTCAAATATTCGTTAAACGATATCCTGTCCAGCTTCCGGTAGGCGTCATCGGCCGAACTATTGTCCAAAGGGATATCAAAGGCATACTTACCATCGTTGCCTTTTGCGTTTTTCAGCTGGGTAACCAGGGCAAAAAAGCGGATGATCTGTTTGCGGTCATTATCAGTCACACCAAAATCGGGTACTATCCCCTCCTGCCAGTGGCCGTTTATCAGTAGCCGTTCTTCAGGGTCAAAGCACAGGTAAAACTCGTTGTAAAAGGGCAACCCTTTTTCGTCAAAATGGGTAATTACGTTATGTTCCTGCAAAAAATCAACCAGCAGCTTATCGTTGTTATTTACAATGGGGATATAGTGCGCCCCCAAGGGATAGGTCGATACTTCATTCGTTCCGAAGTAAGCATTACCGCCAACATGATCTTCCAGCTCCAGTAACTTAAAATCTGTTTCGCCCTGCTTTAACAGCCACCTTGCGGCTGATAGGCCCGAAATACCGCTACCGATAATCAATGTTTTAACCGTTTGCTGTGTGGTGGGTGCCGGCATAGGTAGTTTATCACGCAGGGCATGGCCGGCTTTGGCATTGGGGCCGGCCAATTTGCCTTTTATATGGGCGTACTCCGGTTTGCCACCGCTTAGCCTGCGGATGCAGCCATTAAGTAATATGGCCCCGGTAACCAAACCCGCCTGTAAAATAAACCCGCGGCGACTGGTCGGCTTCATCCCGCTGCTGCGGCTATAAAACGGTCGACCATTCATCCTCAAAATATTTTACCAGTATCTGGTTGTTCAGTTTGTTAACCTGCGCCGGTACCCTGGCCATATCCGCCGGAAAATATAACATCTGCTCCAAACAGGCTTTCGATATAAAACGCAGGCCCGGCAAATAATGATCGGGCACTTTGTATGCAGGCTTGGTCATGGCCATAATATAGCCCCACTCGCCAAACGAGGGCACATAGTTATGGTAAGGCACAGTATGCAGCCCAACTGATTGCAGGGTTTTCTCCACCGTCCAATATGATTTTGGCGCTACATAGGGCGATGTGGATTGTATTACCATAATGCCATCGGGATTAAGCAAATGCTTTACAATGGCATAAAAAGTATTGGTATATAGTTTACCAACCGAGTAATTGGACGGATCGGGAAAATCAATAATAATGGCATCGTAGGTTTTGTGCTGCGCCCTGGCCCATGAAAAGGCGTCGGCATTCATTACGGTTACTTTAGGCGATAATAACGACCGGCGGTTCAGTTTGAGCAACATATCATTGGTGCGGAACAGTTTGGTCATTTCCTTATCCAAATCAACCAGGGTAACGGTTTCAATCTGCGGATACTTTAAAATTTCGCGTACGGCCAGTCCGTCGCCGCCGCCCATCACCAAAATATTTTTGGCATCGGGCAGGGCCTGTAATACCGGGTGGATAAGCGCCTCGTGATAGCGGTACTCATCAACCGAACTAAATTGCAGGTTTCCGTTTAAAAACAAGCGCAGGTCGCGGCCTTTTTTGGTGATGATGATACGCTGGTACGGTGTACTTTTCGAAAAAATGATGGTATCGCTATACGTTAAACTTTCCGAGAAACTGGTAATGGTATTGGCATACACAAAACCAACCAGCAAGGCCAGCATACTGATGATGGACGCGCTTTGCAAATACCTGGCCCCCTTAATTTCGTGCCTGAAATTGATACAGGTTATTAAAGCCACCAGTACATTCAGCATACCAAACATGTAGGCCGTGCGCACCAAACCAAGGTACGGGATAAGCAACAGCGGGAATACCAGCGAGGCTATTAAAGCGCCGATATAATCAAACGTAAATACTTTTGATACCAGGTCTTTAAACTCAAACCGGTCCTGCAAGATGCGCATCAGCAAAGGGATCTCTAAACCAACAAGGATCCCGGTAAACGATATCAGCCCGTATAAAATAATACGGAACGAGCTTACGCTTTCAAACACCAGGAACAGGATAGATGAGCTTGTACCACCCACCAGGCCAACCAGTATTTCGATACGGATAAACCAGGCCAGCAGGTTTTTATCAAAGTATTTTGATACCCAGGAGCCCAGCCCCATCGAGAACAGGTAAACGCCGATAATGGTAGAAAACTGGGTAACCGAATCGCCCAGCAGGTAGCTGGCCAGCGTGCCTGCTATCAACTCATAAATAAGCCCGCAGGTAGCAATAATAAAAACCGATACGAGTAAAAGAACGGGAAGTTTTTTGTTCATGACTGTTATTTATGATAAAACCTAACCCCGTAACCCGAGTGCGCTACGGTGCCATTATAGCTGGCATTGCGCTGCACATCGTTACTTTGCCAAAAGGCCAGGCCATCAAAAGCGGCGTATGAATAATAGCCTACAATGGCCGCCACAATGGCTATGTATATTGCATTTGATTTTATGATTCCCGTTTTCATTATTCGTCATCTTTTTGATAGGGTGAAAAATCGCTGTTCATCCAGCGGTTTGTTTCAAATTTGCGCATCCGGTACCAGCAGTATAAAGGATAAAGGCAAAGCAGGAACAAGGTAACCAATACATTGCGCCAAAGTGTAACACTTTCGGTAACCTTAATAAACAGCGATGAAACATACCTTGTGCCGGCATAAGGGTAAATGTTGATATGGTATTTACCGGCAGGAATTTCTGACAAAAGCACGGTTTGTGTATATGACCCTTCCGACCAGCTTTCGCCATCCTCATAACCATGATAGTACTCAATATCTTTTGATATGCTCCAGGTTTGGTTGTCCTTTTCGCTTACCAACTCAACCGTTGCCGATAACCAGTTGTTATCAACCTCCGAGTTTAACTCAAACTCTAAAGGTACAGGCCCATCAGGTATTGTAAATGTGGGTGTTTTAAAAGGCTTAAACTCATAATTGCCATTAGCATCTGGGGCAAAGGCGTTTAAGGAATCAACCGGGGCAGGCGCGGCGATATTTCTTAAAGAATCAAGCGCGGTTCTTACATGCTTTGATGTATCCTGCACAGGGGGCGGCATGGCCAATGCATAAGTATCAGATAGCAATACCTTTTCGGGCCTAAGCCAGATAACAGACAGCTGCACCAGCAGGAACACCAATGCCGCAACGCCGCTTATTTTATAAGCAGCCAGCCACATGGCTTTGTGTTTTGATGGCTGGTTTGCACCGATGCCAATTTTTTCGGGAAAGCTTTCAACGGGTATATTAAAAGCCGCCGCTATTTCCGCCTCTTCCAGGTATTCGCCCAGGTACCAATCGGTAACATACTTTTTGATGTTTTCCTCGCTGGTGAGCATATAAGGCGGATCTATGAACTCTTTAGCCCTTAATTTTTCAGCGGATATATCCCAGTCGAATTCACCTATCATGGCCGTTATAACCGGGCTGTAAGCGTTATATTTAAGATAGGTATTACCTTCATATTCGGCCTCGTTGCCATAAATGCAATTTACACTTGCCAAATCGGGGTAAAAATTGGCGCCGGCTATCAGGCTCCAGTGGCCATCATACTCCGATAAAAAGGCATAGCCTTTGGCGTAGTTGTATAGCATGTATTCGCGCCACTCGTACCTGGTTGCCCCCTCCTTCTTTTCCATGTAAGCAATCAGTTTGTACTCCACACCTTTTAATGTACCTGTAGTGCCTAAAGGCATAACAGGCTTAAATTTTAAAACGTGAATTTTCTCCTCAACATAAGGCCTGCCTGCTTCATTAAAAAGCAGGTAAGACCGGCATTGAGAACAAACTACAGCTTCGCAGCCCATCTGATCATAAAGCGTAATATTGTGCTGGCAACCAGGGCAGGTTATTTCGCTCGAAAAAGGGAATACTTTGGGGTTTAGTGTAGCTGCCATATTACCTTTTTACTTCGTTTTGCTGTATCTCCACGCCTTCAAAAAAAGCGATAACACCCTGGTAAATAGCGCGTGCCTTATCGTCGTTTTCTTTTTGATAGTTGGATAAAAACACATCAAAAGTGGCCATACCATACTCGGGCCAGGTATGGATAGACATATGCGACTCGGTTAAGCATACTACAGCGGTAAACCCACCGCCATCAAAATCGTGGTAAACTTCGCCAACTTTGGCTAACTGATAGGTATCGATGAGCTGATCAAACAACTGCCTGCAGGCCGCACTTGATTGTAACAGGTTAGGTTTATCGGTACTGAATTCAGATAATAAATGTAATCCGGGTTTATAAGGCATCAAGGTTATTCATTTTCGGGAATAAATATATAAAATTTATTTGACGGGAACGGGGTAGGTTTTTAATTGGTGAGGGGGATAAAAGTAAGTCGATGGCACCCTGGCATTGCTGCGCCCGATAGGGTTTGGATAATGGTAAACTTTCACACATGGCTATTATAATGAGCCCACCTAAACCCCGGCGGGTAAAGGCTCCTGCAATGCTATTAAGTTAAAAGAAGCAGAAGTGAAAAACAATATCGAACACCGAAGTTTTTCCTTCATTATTCGGTGTTCGATATTAAATCGACTTTAATTCGTTAACTCTTTGCGCGAAAAGATTTCTTATCGCCTTTATTTTACAGCTTCGGCAATGGCCTCAAAGTTTGGCAGGTCTGTAGCTACTTCCAGTACTTCGGCGTAAATGATATTTTGCTCTTCGTCGATAACAAATGCGGCACGTTTTGAAACGCCTTTCAGGCCCATCACAAAATCGGCATAAATGGCTTCGTAAGCGGTAGATACTTCCTTGTTAAAGTCTGACAACAAATCAAACTGGTAACCATTTTCTTCTTTAAACTTAGCCAGCGAAAAAGGCGAATCAACAGAGATGCCCAGTATGGTAGCGTTTAACCCATCATAATAGCCAAAGCTATCGCGCATGGTGCACAATTGCGTGGTACAAACGCCGGTGAATGCCAAAGGAAAAAAATGTAATACCACTTTACGGCCCTTAAAATCGGCCAGTGATACAGTTTTTAATGCTGATGATACTAATGTAAATTGTGGTGCCGCCTGGCCTGGTTGTAATGACATAATGGGATTTGTTTTATAATGCAAATGAATGATAATTAAACTATAATCAGCATAATTGAAAGGTAAAAATATTAGTCTATTTTAATATTATCTACCATTGCAAACACTCATAATTTCGTTAAGTTTAATGGCTAAACCTACTCTATGAAACATAAATTTCCCCTATTGTTATTACTGATGCTATTTACTTGTATAGCTTATGCCCAAAAAACAAAAGCCAAGAATAATTTTATACTAAAAGGTAGCACTACCGACCGTAAAACCCATACTGTATGGTTAACATATACTATTGGAAACCAAAGACTAAAGCGTAAAGCTTTTGTAAAAAAAGGTTCTTTTTCTTTCACCGGCTTTATCCCCAGTCCGCTTTATGCCGAATTTTATTTTAATAGCAAGCCGCTTTCAAATCACGACTGGGGTATAAATGAAGTGTTTTTAACTCCGGGGAATATGACCATTGCACTTACAGGCGATAGTACTACCAATGCTGTAATTACAGGGTCGGCCATGCAGGACGATTGGTTTAAAATAGAAAAACAAAAGCAATATATAAAAAAAGCTAAATATGAAATAAACGGAAAAATGAATGAAATATCAAGAGTTGGCAATACTCCAAAAAATCATGCTGCTGTGATGAAGCTGGGTAGCAAACTTGATAAATATAATCGACAGGAAATCGAAATAGACTATAAGTTTATTACCAAAAATCCATCCTCGTATCTAAGTCCATACTTAACCAATTATCACTTTAATGGTATACAAGAGTTGCCGCTTGACTCTGCAACTACTTTCTATAATTCATTTACCGATTCTGTAAAAAACAGCGTTGCAGGTAAAGCCTTGTGCAAAACCATCTCAAAGCACGCAGTTTCGGCACGCGGAGGTATAGCGCCGGCATTTGCCAGGAAAGATGTAGGAGGAAAAACGCTCGATCTAAAATCATTCAGAGGCAAAAATTATGTGTTACTCTATTTTTGGGCCAGTTTTAGTTTGTATAAAAGCAACGAGGCAACTCACCTGTTGAACCTATATAAAAAATACCATGCTGGTGGATTGGAGATAATAGGCATATCCCTGAACGATAATAATAAAGACTGGAAGAGAGCTATGCAGGAAAATGGATTAGAAAAATGGCATAATATTTTGATAAAATATAACGACGGCTTACAAAACCAATACAACGTTACGAGTATGCCGCCCACGGTATTAATTTTGATTGATAAAAAAGGAAATGTTGCAGGCCGATATTTGGGCGATCATGCAGCATGGGAAACAAGAGGTGATTGTGATGGTTACGTAGATATGCTTGATAAAAAACTTATCGAAGTTTTCGGCAAGTAACACTTAGCATCAGGCGACCTATAATGGTATTTAACTTAGTTTAACTTTATTTAACAACCAGGTATATGCGTTGTTACCAACCATGGTAAGCAAATAAAACCCACCTGCCATACTTAAAAACTTTATTAAAACCGCTTTCCGCAGCCTGTTAAAAACAAAGGATTTTACCAACATTAACATTTTACGGCTGGTCCTGGGGCTGGCAAATTGCCTGCTCATTGTGTTTTACGTGGTTGATGAATCAAGCTACGACAGGTTTAATACCCAAGCCAACCGAATTTACCGTGTAAATATGGATTTAAAATACGGCAGCAACTTGGCTTCATTCGCTATTACCCCACCCGAGCTGGCGGCTACTTTGACTACTGTCCTGTCAGGGTCCTTTTTCAAAGCGACCCTGACGGGACGGGATTTAACAGAACTATGACAAAAGAACACAGTCCGAATATTATTTAGTCAACTTCAGACCTATCAAGCGGTGGTTCCAAAAGAAAATTTCTCCATGCCTCAATAATTTCTTTGAAATCAGTAGTGGGGATTCTTGGCCAATCATAGCCGGCGCGATTATCATAAAAAACGGTTTCAGTACGCGTAATCTCTATTTGAATTGTTGGAGAGCCATTCTCTCTCAAACCGGAAACACCATTTAATACGTCATAAATGTCCGGAAGTAGACGCTGATCTATTTTATCAGGCTTAATCCAACACATCAGAAAAACGCCCAACGAAAATATATTAACATCTACCACTTTGTGTATTTCCTTACCAAATTGCCCCCTCTCAACGATGACGTTTTCAAATTTAATCCCGTATCGATTTTTTATTGCTTTATTCATGGTACTTTCATTAAGGTTCCCATTTGGGGTTTTAATTTAGAATTATTTTACAAAAATCAGCCTATTTTCCTTTGCCTCCTTGATTAACTAAATATTTAGTTATAGCTTTATCTTATCAACAATAAAGCTATGATCAGGAATTACCTCAAAACCGCGTTCCGTTCCCTGTTAAAAAACAAGGGGTTTACTTTTATCAATATTATAGGGCTGGCACTGGGCCTGGCAACCTGCCTGCTTATTGTGCTGTACGTGGTTGATGAGTTGAGTTACGACAGGTACAATACCAAATATGAACGCATTTACCGGGTAAACACCGATTTAAAATATGGAGGCGTAATAACTTCATTTGCCATTGCCGCGCCCCCTGTGGGCGATGCTTTAAAAAGCAATTTCCCTGAGGTTGAAAACGCGGTAAGGATTTCGCCTGCCTTAAATATCCGCTTTAAAAAAGGCAGCCAGGATATTGCCGAAGATAAAGTAATCTATTGCGACCCATCCCTGTTTTCGATATTTACCCTGCCCATGATTAATGGCGACCCGAAAACCGCGCTTAATGATCCTAACGCTATTGTACTTACCGAATCGTCGGCCATCAAATACTTTAACAAAACCGAGGTGGTGGGCCAAACACTCACCATTAATACAGATAGCATCCCGCATAAAATAACCGGGGTTGTTAAAGATGTACCGGTGCAATCGCATTTTACGGCCGGTTTCTTCCTTTCCATTTTGTCGCAGGAATCATCGCGCGACAAAACTTTTAATCATTTTAGTTTCGGCACCTATATTTTGCTGAAGCCAGGTGCAAGCCCCACCCGCCTCGAGGGCAAACTGCCTGCCCTGATGCGCCATTGGCTTAACGGCAGTATGAATATGGATAAATTTGAAAAAGGCGGTAACTATATCCGCCTGAATTTAACGCCGCTAAAAGATATACACCTGCAATCAAACCGCCAACGCGAACTGGGACCAAACGGCAACATTCAGTATGTATATATATTCTCGGCCATTGCATTATTTATATTGGTGCTGGCCTGTATCAACTTCATGAACCTTTCAACCGCCCGTGCTGCCAACCGTGCCCGCGAAGTTGGGGTGCGCAAAGTACTGGGCTCCTCGCGCTGGGCGCTCATGGTACAGTTCCTGTCCGAATCATTTATTGTTACCCTGGCAGCTACCATTTTGGCGGTGTTAGTGGCATGGACGTTGTTACCTGCATTTAACCAGCTGGCCGGGAAACAGATAACGATAAGCACGCAACTGGTTAGCTGGCTGTTACCTGCTTTGGCGATTATTATCGTTATTGTTGGTATTGTTTCCGGATCGTACCCTGCCTTTTTCCTGTCGGCCTTTCATCCTGCCCATGTTTTAAAGGGCAAAATATCAACCGGGTTTAAAGGAGGTATGCTGCGCAACTTTTTGGTGGTATTCCAGTTTTCGATATCCATTTTCCTGATCATCGGCACCATGGTAGTTTACAACCAACTCAGGTATATCCAAAATAAAGACCTTGGCTTTAACCGTGACCAGTTACTACTGGTAAAAAATGTAAACGCCTTAAACAATCCGCAGTTACTAAAACAGCAGGTAAAGCAATTACCTGGCGTGGTAAACGCCACACTTAGCGCCTACTACCCTACCAACACCACCCACTTCCCAAACAGCATCAGCAGCGAACATAAAAGCGGCTTGATGGCCGAGTACTGGTCGGTTGATGAAGATTACCTGCATACGATGGGCATGCACCTGTTAACAGGCCGCGGCTTTTCCGGCCAGTTCCGTTCCGACTCATCGGGCATGGTCATTAACCAAACAGCGGCAAATATGCTGGGCTTTAATAACAACGCCTTAAACAAAACGCTCACTACCGGGCAGGGGCCAAATGCCAGAACATATCATGTTATTGGTGTGGTAAAAGATTTCAACTTCAGTTCGTTAAGGGATAATATCAGTCCGCTGGTTATGGTGATGGACCAGGATTGGCGGCAGTTGCTTTGCGTTAAAGTGAATACCAAAAACCTGCCGCTTTTTTTAAACCAGGCAGCGCATGAGTGGAAAAAGCTTGCCCCAAACCAGCAATTTGAATACTCATTTATGGATGCCGATTTTGACGCCCTTTACCGCACCGAGCAGCGCATGGGGACCCTGTTCGCAGTATTTACCACCCTTGCCATTATGATAGCCTGCCTGGGCTTATTTGGCCTTGCGGCTTATGCCGCCAGCCAGCGTAACCGCGAAATAGGCATCCGCAAAATATTAGGTGCCGGGGTGTTCAGTTTGGTAACCATGCTATCAAAAGATTTCATCAAACTGGTACTGGTTGCCATTGCTATTGCCACCCCATTAGCCTGGCTGGCAATGCAAAAATGGCTGCAGGGATATGCTTACCGGCAAAACATCCAATGGTGGGTATTTGTGGTTACCGCGCTGGCGGCTGTTGTAATTGCCATGATAACCGTGAGCTTTCAATCTATCAAAACAGCAATAGCTAATCCTGTGGATAGTTTGAAGGAGGAGGGTTAGTTCATTGGTTCAATGGTTCATTAGTTCATTGGTGAAAAGCTGGCGAAACTTTGCGGGATATAACATCGGCGGGGTGAGTCGTCGCCAGCGTTCCGCCAAACACTTCATTAAGTCAATCTGCCCTCAACTTTAATCCCCTGATTATCTCGTACGTAGGGTTACCTAAATGGCATTTTTGGTATCAATAGTAACCAAAAAACAAATTAACATCATGAAAACAAAAATTTTTACTGCCCTTGCGGCGGGAGTATTGCTGCTGGGCGCTTGTAAGGGAGGCAGGTCGGGAAATTACGAAGCTATTAACAACAGTAGCAGCGCCGATTCGGCCACGTTGGATAGAGAAAAGATGGCCGATACTTCCCTATTTGTACAACCCAAGCTTGTAAAATCGGCCGATATGCGTTTCAAAGTAAAAAACGTACAGCAAACGGCCGAAAAAATAACAGCACTGACGGTTAAACACAACGGCATGGTAATGCATCACCAAATGGAGTCATCGGCCCAGGGTAGCCAGGATTACCGCATCAGTGGCGACTCTGTACGCAGGGTATCGGCATTCAATACCAACGAAGATATGACCATTAAAGTCCCCTCGGATAAGCTGGAGGATTTTATGTACCAGGTGGCCCATATGGGTACGCATGTTGCCCTCAGCAAAATGGATATTGAAGATAAATCGCTCGATTACTTATCTGCAAAACTAAAACTGAAGAGCCGTAAAGAATTGGTAGATCAACAAAAGAAAGGCAAGGTGACCATCAAAAATCCACTGAATGTATTATTGTTAAAGGATGATATGGTAGATGGGCAAATTGACAACCTTAAAATAGATGCTGCCGTTAAGTTCAGCGTAATTAACCTTAACTTTTATGAAAGCAATATCATCATCCAGGAAACCATCGCCAATGATGATCCATCGGCCTATCAGCTATCTTTCGGCAAACGCTTTTTCAATTCACTGGCTTATGGCTGGTTTATGTTTACCGAGTTAATTTTAGCGCTTACCAATCTTTGGGTATTTGTTTTAGCCGCGATAGGGGTATGGATTTTATTCAGATATTATAAAAGAAAACACCCGGCTTTTTTAAGTGCGATAAAACCCTGAGTAGTATTTTCATTCCTTTCGGGAACGTTGACGAAGGGTATTGAAAATGGTTTGGAGCAGATTATGGTTAGATAATACCCATGAGCGGCTGAGTCTTTAACCAACGCCCAGCTAATCATCATAACTTACTGATTTTCTTAAATATAAGGGTCACCTAAATGCCCTTTTTGGTATCAATAGTAACCAAAAAACAAATTAACATCATGAAAACAAAAATTTTTACTGCCCTTGCGGCGGGAGTATTGCTGCTGGGCGCTTGTAAGGGATCTGGCGGAAGTTACGACAACGAAAAAAGCACTAATAGCGCAGATACGGTCAGCGCATCGCCTGCTGCAGTTGCGGCCCAAACCGACAAACTTGACGATGCTAAGCTGGTTAAAACGGCCGATATGCGTGTAAAAGTAAAAGATGTTGGCAAAGCCACAGAAACGGTTACCGCCTTAACTGCAAAATATGGGGGCATGGTAATCCATCACCAAATGCAAACAACAAATGAAGGCAGCCAGGACCTTAGCGTCGGTAATGATTCTGTGATGCACATTTCTTCGTTTAGCAGCGTTGCCGATATGACAGTCAACGTTCCTCCAAATCACCTGGAAGATTTCATGAACCAGGTTGCCCGGATAGGGCTATATGTGGAGAGCAGGAAAATGAACATCGAAGATAAATCTCTTGATTACTTGTCATCAAAGCTTAAGCGCGAAAACAGGGAAAATGCGGTGAAGCAGGAGGCTAACACCGGTGAAAAGATCGACCCGGAAAAACAACTCACGGCTAAAGATGACATTGTCGACAGAAAAATTGCTAACCTTAAAACAGACCAGGATGTAAAGTTTAGTACCGTAATATTAAGTTTTTACCAAAGCAGAACGGTATTAAAAGAGGTATTACCAAGTAATGATGCATCAGCATATCAGCTGCCTGCTTCTAAACGTTTGGTTAGCGCATTAATTTATGGATGGTCGCTTTTTATCAATCTGGCCGTTGGTTTCGCCAATATCTGGGTATTCATTTTAGCAGCCATCGGCTTGTGGCTATTGTACAGGTATTATAAACGAAAACACCCGGCATTTTTCGGCACTATAAAATCATAAAAATTTAGTAGCATTTTCGGTAAACATTTCTATTTTTGCGGTACAAAAAATATCGGTATCATGGAGTCAATGGAAAACGCTAACGCAGAGAAACATTACAAACTATTAGTTGTCGCAATCATCATAGGCATTTTTGGTGTATTTATCCGTTTTGCAGGCGATGAAAACTCAGCTTATTTCTCATGGATAGCCAACGCAGCATTGTTAATTGGTACCCTGATAGCTTTAAAAGCTGTTTTCGCAATAATGAAGTAAAGCCCACCGGCCCCTGAAGGGGGAGTTTGGGAAATCATATTATAAAAGCCCTGTCCATTTTGGTCGGGGCTTTTTTGGTTCAAAGCATTACGTTTAAAATTATTTTGATCAAAAACAAAATGTCATTTCGACGAACCTAAAGGGGTTTGCGCGCAGGGGGTGAGGAGAAATCTTTTACGCCCTGCAATCAAGGTAGACCGTCGGATTCCAGGGCGTAAAAAGATTTCTCTTTCGCGCTCCCCGCAACTCCCCCCGCGTGCTCTATCGAAATGACATTTTATCTGATAAAAGCAAGTCAAAAGCTTCCTCTTCAGGGGGCTGGGGAGACCTACTTCGGCCTGTACTTTGATTCATTTAATATTTTCTGCGCATCCTTATTGGCCATCAGCTGTTGCAGGGTAACTTCGGGATGTTTATCCATATAGGCACGTACAATTTGCCAGCCCGTCCATACGGCAAGTTTGGGGGCCGATTCATTGCGTTCGCCAAGGCCGGGAGTGAAAGGAGCTTCGGTAAGGTATTTTTGAATTTTGGGATAGTCGGTTTCATACAACAGGTTCTCGTCCAAAAAGTAAGCCCATATCTTCGGCTCAAAATCGGTACACCATTTTAGCTGGTCGCGGGTGTAGCTTATTTTCAGGGTATCGCCGGCATTGGGCAAAATTTTGTCCATAAAATACATGATTTTGCCGTTGTAAATCATTTTTGTTAAAAGTGATTTATCTTCATCACTCTCGGGGAACATATCTTCGCGGGCAATGCCTTCAACCACGCGTGGTGTAATATTTTCGGGCGTAAAGTGCCTTGATAAATAATGCGGGAACGCGCTGGTGATGGAAGGGTAAAATCGCGAATTGGCGCCCAAAAACAAATCGAGCCCGATAGCAAAATACCCATCGCCTATAGATGTTTGCGCCTGGAAGCCCGAAAAGTAGCTGTAAACCCTTGGAATCCTTTTTTGCGGATAATAATATTTAATATGCTTAAATGCATCGGTAAGTTCGGCTTCCTGCTTATCCAGTTTGGGGTAAGTAGCCTCCACATCGTGCCTCAGGTCGTTATAGGCTTTGTTGGCAAACACGTTGCGCAGGGTTTTAAAATATGCGGTATCCCTAATGCTGCCCACCGGTAAAATACGCTCAATAAAATCCTGGTAAAATACTTTATACTTATTATGCAGGTGAATAGCCTGCTGCGCCATGGGCTGGGTGCGCATGGCGTCAAAATCCTGGTCAAAGCGTTCAATCTTCACCTCAAGGTCAATATTACTTACATCAACCTTTTTGTTGCGCCCGCAGGCCGACAATATCAGACCGATAAAAAAAATTAAGTAAATTTGTTTTGCTTTATACCGGGTAGTTATCATATTTATCCTTTGAGCAAAAATAATTTTTATTTGCATTAATACGTTACTATACCATCCATGAAAATTGCATTAGCCCAGCTTAACTATCATATAGGTAACTTCGAATCGAACACGGCCAAAATAATTGACCATATACTAAAAGCCAAGCAAAACGGCGCCGACCTGGTGGTTTTTGCCGAATTATGCGTGTGCGGCTATCCGGCCCGTGATTTCCTGGAATTTGACGAGTTTATTGGCCTGTGCGAAGAATCGGCAAAAAAAATAGCCGGGGTATGTATTGATATAGCCTGTATTATTGGCCTGCCAACATTTAATAATAAAACGGAAGGCAAGGATTTAAATAATTCGGCCTATTTTATTGAAGATGGTAAGGTTAAAGCCGTAGTAAATAAAGCGCTATTGCCCAATTATGATGTATTTGACGAATATCGCTATTTTGAACCATCAACCGATTTTAACTGTATTGAATTTAAAGGCAAAAAAATAGCGCTTACCATTTGTGAAGACTTGTGGAACACGATTGAAAACCCATTATACATCACCCGCCCTATGGATATTCTGATCCATCAGCAGCCTGATGTAATGATTAATATCGCGGCATCGCCATTTGCCTATAACCATGATGAAACGCGGATTGCTATTTTAAGCGATAACGCCAGCCGTTACAAGCTGCCCCTTTTATATATCAACAATATAGGCGCACAAACCGAACTGATTTTTGACGGCGGATCGCTGGTGTTTGATAATGCGGGCACACTGATAGATGAAATGCCTTATTTTGAAGAAAGCACGGCTTACTATACCCTTAATGATGATAATACCATCAGCTTTGAGCATCCAACAACCATGAAAACAGATAGGCCTGGCGATATTGAACAAATTCACCAGGGCATTGTATTAGGCATCCGCGATTATTTTTATAAATCGGGCTTCAAGCAGGCAATTTTAGGCCTGTCCGGCGGTATCGATTCTGCCGTAGTTTGCGCACTTGCTGCCGAGGCATTAGGCGCTCAAAATGTAATGGCTGTTTTGCTGCCATCCCGTTTTTCAACCGATCATTCACTGAAAGACGCCGAAGACCTGGTGGCTAACCTGGGTTGTAAAAGCGAGACCATCGCCATAAAGGATATTACCCAGGCTATAGAAACATCGCTGCACCCGCAGTTTAAAAACCTGCCGTTTAACATTGCCGAAGAGAATATCCAATCGCGCAGCAGGGCTATATTGTTAATGGCCATGTGCAATAAGTTTGGCTATATACTACTTAATACCAGCAATAAAAGCGAAGCAGCTGTGGGCTACGGCACTTTATACGGCGATATGTGCGGCGGCATTTCTGTTATAGGCGATGTATACAAAACCCAGGTATTTGCCCTGGCCCGCCATATTAATAAAGATAAAGAGATCATCCCGATAAACTCCATCGTAAAACCGCCATCGGCCGAGTTAAGGCCCGATCAAAAGGATACAGATTCGCTGCCTGAATACGACATACTGGATAAGATATTGGAAGAATATATTGAATACCGCCGCTCATCTGCCGAGATCATTAAAATGGGTTACGATGAAGCAACCGTGCGCCGGGTGATCAAGCTCACTAACTCCGCCGAGCATAAACGTTACCAAACCCCGCCGATATTACGGGTATCGCCCAAGGCGTTTGGCATGGGCCGCAGAATGCCGATAGTAGGGAAATATCTTTCGTAGGAAGAGAGCCAAGAATCAGGAGTCAAGAATCAAGACGGGAAAAACAGGTAGAAGAACAAGAAAGCGCCGGAAAAATAATTTTTTGGCGCTTTCTTGTTAACTATTTAAAAGTCTTAACTCTTGATTCTTGACTCTTGATTCTTTCCCCATAAAATACCTATATTTCAAGCCTATGAATAAGCGATACGCCGCGGTATGTACTTCTTTTTTTCTGCTGTGTATTGCAGTTCAAACATTTGCCCAGCAACCGCTGGTTAGCGATGCAAAAAAAGCCGAATTAAGCAGCTTTTCTTCGCAATTGAGGAGTACATTCATTGTAAATAAGCAACAGGCCCTTTCATTGGCGGCGCAAAAAGGCTGGCCGGTTACACGCCGGTCGCGCAATGGCAACCACGTGTTTTTACAGGGCGTAAACAGCCTTGGTTTTCCTATATATCTTACCACGCACAACAATACAACGGCCGCGGCTACAACAGGAACCAACGCCGTACAGCCAGGCGGCTCATTAGGGTTAAATCTTTCAGGATCGGGCAGCAACCTTGTTGGTAAACTGGCCATTTGGGATGGAGGTTCGGTTTATACCGCGCACCAGGAATTTGCGGGCAAAGCCATCACCATAAAAGATGGCGCTTCGGTGCTTGACCATACTACGCATGTGGCCGGCACCATGATTGCCAAAGGTGTTTACGCACCGGCAAAAGGTATGGCGTTTAACGCCAGCAGCCTGTTATCATGGGATTTTGATAACGATGTAGCTGAAATGAGCGGCGCGGCAGCAGGCTTGTTATTATCAAACCATTCTTATGGCGATGTTGCCGGTTGGGATTACAACAGCGATGCCAGCCGCTGGGAGTGGTACGGCCTGCCGGGCGATACCGTTGATTACACTTTTGGGTTTTACGATACCCGTGCCCAATCATGGGATAAAATAGCCTACACGGCCCCCTATTATCTTATTGTAGAATCGGCAGGTAACAGCAGGGCCAGCAACGGGCCGGCCATAGGTACAACCTACTACGGCTACCGCAGCCGCACCGATCAAACCATTGTAAACAAAGGCGCCCGCCCCACAACCATAAGCGACAACAGCGGCTATGACATCATCAGCACTACAGGCAACGCTAAAAACACACTGACGGTTGGCGCGGTAAATCCGCTGCCATCGGGCCCTACCAACAGGGGCGATGTGAGTATTGCCTATTTCAGCAGCTGGGGCCCTACGGATGATGGCCGCGTTAAGCCGGATATTGTGGGCGATGGGGTTAATGTAACTTCGGTAGGGATAGAGAACGCTACGTCGTACCTTACCTTATCGGGCACCTCGATGGCTGCACCAAATATCACCGGCTCGTTGTATTTGTTGCAGGAGTATTATTCGCAAAAAAACAGCGGAAGTTTCATGAAGTCGGCCACGCTGAAAGGGCTGGTTTGCCATACCGCTTTTGATGCCGGCAACGTTGGGCCCGATTATATTTACGGCTGGGGATTGCTTGATATGCCAAGAGCAGCACAGGCCATTACCGACAATGGCATTAAAAGCATGGTAAAGGAAAACTCGCTTGCCCAGGGCCAAACCCAAACATTTAATGTACTGGCATCTGGCGCCAACGCCTTGATTGCCACCATTGCCTGGACGGATCCGCAGGGAACAGTTTTGCCCGATGGCACCATTAACAGCCGCACGCCAAAACTAATTAACGACCTGGATATTAAAGTAAGCGATGGCACCACCACTTACAATGCCTGGGTTTTAGATCCCGACCATCCATCGACAGCTGCAACCACCGGCAACAACATTAGGGATAATGTAGAGCAGGTATATATTGCCAATACCATACCCGGCAAGGCTTACGCCATCACCGTATCGCACAAAGGCACTTTAACATCCGGCCCGCAGGCTTACTCGCTTATAGTTACCGGGATGGGCGGCACAGCTTATTGCTCTTCGGCACCTTTAAGTAATGCCGATTCACGCATAGATAATGTTAAGCTGGCTAATATTGACAACAGCCCGGCAGCAGGTTGCAAAAGCTATTCTGATTATACCAGTTTAACTGTTCAGCTTGAGCAGGATAAATCGTACCCGCTTAGCCTTACACTGGGTACCTGCGGCGGCAACTTCAATAAAGCAGCCAAAGTTTTTATTGACTATAACGAGAACGGAATTTTTGAAGATACCGAACTTGTAACAACCACCGGCATTATAAATGGCACCGGTACTTACAATACAACCATTAAAATACCGGCAAACGTTGCAGCCGGAACTTATAGCCTGATGCGGGTAGTACTTAGCGAAACCAATACTGCTGCAAATATTACGGCCTGTGGCAGCTATGCCAAAGGCGAAACGCAGGACTACCGGGTGCAGTTTTTACAAACCAGTATTGATGCCGGCGTGCTATCTATAGTTAACCCGGGGTCAAGCGGGGCATGTTCGGCAAGTACACCGGTTACCATCGCGGTTAAAAACTTTGGCAGCGCGGCTATTACCAACATTCCATTAACCGTAAAAATAACTGCCGCCGACAATACCGTAACTACTTTTACCGGTACTTACAAGGGCACCCTTGCCCCCGGCGATCAGGATAACTTTACCTTCGCCCAAAACTTTAATGCCCTGGCCGGCGCCACTTATACCATAACGGCCATCAGCAATTTAACCGGCGATCCTGTAAAAACCAACGATACCGTTACCACAACCATCGTCATCAACACACCATCGGCAATAGGCGATTTAAGTGCCTATTATTGTACCGATACCAAACAATACCAACTATTAGGGCAGGGCGATGGCACCATGCTTTGGTATCAAAACATTAACGATGCTATACCCATTGCGGCAGGCAGCCCTGCCAATACCACGGCAACTCCTGTAAACAATACCTTTTATGCAGGTGTAAATGATTTTAAGGGGACAGTTGGGCCAGCAACAAAAAACGTTTTTACGGGTGGCGGGTATAACCAATTTACGCCGTCGGTGATTGTTAACACTAAAGTTCCGGTGGTTATTCAGTCGGCACGTTTGTATATTGGCAATTCGGGCAAAATAACATTTAACGTAAGCAACAGCAGCGGGCAGGTTGTGGCCACTACAACTATCAACGCACAGGCCACCCGCACCACCCCCCTACCCGGCGCACAGGCCGATGACCCGGCCGACCAGGGCAAAGTATATGACCTTAACCTGGAGCTGCCGGCAGCCGGTAATTACTTAATATCTATTGCCTATGATAACACGGCCACCATATACCGTAATAATGCAGGCGTAACAAGTTATCCTTTTAGCATCGGCAACATCTTCAGCATTCTGGGTAACGATGCCACCGGTGATAATGCCGCCGACACCAATTACTACAAAGGTTTCTATTACTATTTTTATGATATGAAGTTACAAAGCCTGGGCTGTGCTTCGGCGGCGCGTAAAGCGGTTACCTTAACCAAACCTGTTATTGTGCAAAGCAACAATACCTTAAACTCCAGCTTTACAACAGGCAACCAGTGGCTGTTAAACGGCAAGCCCATACAGGGTGCCGCCGGCGCTACGTTTGACCCTTTGCAAAGCGGGAATTACCAGGTTGTTGATACGCTTGCCAGCGGTTGCGCGGTAATATCGGATGTATTTGCCTATGCCCGCACGGCAACCAATGTTGATAAATCTACCGATATTGGTTTAACCGTTTTCCCGGTACCGGCAAGCACCAACCTGTATGTGGTTTTTAAAGCCAATGCCGCTACAGATCTTGACTTATCCTTTATAAACTCAGTTGGGCAAACCATAGTTTCCGAAAAGCAAAGCATCCCGCAGGGCAATTTCAGCACAGTTATGAATGTAACAGGAGTGCAGCCCGGTGTGTATATATTAAGGGCCACACTGGGCAGCAAGGCTTATGCTAAGAAGGTGATTGTGGTGCATTAAGCCTCACCTAAACAGCGTAGCTATCATGAGTGCCAAAGCAAATTTAAAATGCGAATAATCCTCTCCAAAGGAGAGGACTTTTGATTTGCGTAATGGCAAATTTCGAGGTATTTAATTGAATATTCAAGAACCCTCTCCTTTGGAGAGGGCAGGGTGAGGCTCTCTTTACTGAAAAATATACTTCACGCCAACACCGGGCGCGATATCAAAAAACGGACCGGTAGCTACTTCAAGGCGCGGGTTCAGATCAAGGCTTACGGCAATGGGGCTGTTGGGTATTACCCACTCCAGGCCTGCCACACCATCGGCGCCAAATAAAAGATGCCTGTCTTTATAATATTGGGCATCGCTGCCAAAACGTTTGTAATAACCACTGCCTATCGAGCCTAAGTGACCGCCAAAACCATAAAAAAAGTTTAGCTTATCAACATTAAAAGCACGGGTATGAATTTCGTACAAACCGGTAATTACTATACCATGATCGCGTATGCCCAGGATACCTTCAATAGCCGTAGTCTGGTTCAAAAAATATTTTCCTGATGGGCCTATCTCATAAGCGCCAAACTTTAAACCGGCCGCGGCCTTGTAATCCTGCGCCTGCGAACGCTGGTTTATCAATAAAAACGAAACCGATAACGACAGGATGTAAATGATTTTTTTCATGTAGTAGTTTTAGTAAATGAATTAAACAGGTAATGCAATGACATTTGAATTTAACATAGGTTTAACCCATTTTAGACCCAAATGTTCAGGTAAATAAACGTTCAAATATGCTTTTTATGCTATTTCGGCTTAAAATCGACGCCAAATTGTGCCCAGTCCATTGATTTTCAACCCCAAATAATGAGCTTTTTCCGTGGGTTTTTGCCTATAAATAGGTTACTTTAGTGAAAATAATTTTAGTTGATAATGATATTACACTCTTTTAAAATAAAAAACAACAAACATCTTGGCCTTGCTATGGCGGTACTTTTGTTTATACCCGCCGGATACGTACATGGGCAATCAGGTATAAGCAATACTGGCCAATACAGTAATGGGCTGGTAGTTTGCGCTTATCCGGATGCTTCGCAGGTGGGGGTTGATATTTTAAAGAAAGGCGGCACCGCTGTTGATGCCGCCGTGGCTGTACATTTTGCATTAACCGTTACGCACCCGCAGGCGGGCAATATCGGCGGCGGAGGGTTTATGGTCTTCCGCTCGGGCAAGGGTAAAACCAGCACGCTTGATTTCAGGGAAAAAGGCCCTGGTGCCGCTAGTGCAAATATGTATCTTGATTCGGCAGGGAATGTAATTCCGGATATGAGCCTGTATACCCACCAGGCCTCGGGAGTCCCCGGATCGGTAGATGGGATGGTAACCGCCCACAAAAAATACGGCAAATTGAAATGGGCCGACCTGGTGCAGCCGGCAATTGACCTGGCCCGTAACGGATTTAAAATAACCAAACACCTGGCCAGCGACCTTAACCGCACCCAGGCTCAATTTATAAAACTGAACCCCGGCAAAAACTATCTTTTAAAACAAGGCGGATGGAAAGAAGGCGATGTACTGGTGCAGGAAGACCTTGCCAAAACATTCGAGTTTATCCGCGATAAAGGCCGCGACGGTTTTTATGATGGCGTAGTAGCCAACCAGATTGTTGCCGAAATGAAAAACGGCAGCGGGCTGATGACCAAAGAAGATCTTAAAAATTACCATTCGGTTTGGCGCGAGGCTATAACAGGCAATTACAAGGGGTACAAAATAATTACCATGCCGCCACCATCAAGCGGAGGCATTGCGTTACTGCAGTTACTTCAATCTGTAGAAAAATATCCTTTAAAACGATGGGGCTATAACCAGGATTCGACCATCAGGTTAATTGTTGAGGCCGAACGCCGGGTGTACGCCGATCGCTCTAAATACCTTGGCGACCCTGATTTTTATAAAGTACCTGTTGATAGCCTGCTTAAACCAGCGTACATCACATCACGAATGAGTAATTTTAGCTGGGATGCAGCCACACCAAGCGCCAGCATAAAACCCGGCACTTTTGTTGGATACGAGAGCGACCAAACCACCCACTACTCGATAGTAGATAAGGATGGTAATGCGGTATCCATCACCACTACGCTAAATGATAGTTTCGGATCTAAAATATTTGTAAACGGCGCGGGTTTCTTATTAAATAATGAAATGGACGATTTTAGCTCGAAACCCGGCGTACCTAACATGTACGGCCTGGTGGGTGGCAAAGCCAACAGCATTCAGCCGGGCAAACGCATGCTATCATCCATGACGCCAACCATCATCGAAAAAGACGGCAAGCTGTTTATGGTAGTGGGCACTCCTGGCGGCTCTACCATTATAACCTCTGTTTTTCAAACGATATTGAATGTGATAGAGTTTGACCAAAACATGCAAAAGGCAGTAAGCTCCAAACGTTTCCACTCCCAGTGGTTGCCGGATGAAGTTGTTTTTGAGCGGGATGGCGTTGATAGTGCAACCATATCCAGGCTTGAGGCCAAAGGCTACAAAACAAAACCCACCGGAGGTATAGGCCGCGTAGATGCCATCCTGAAAAAACCATCAGGCTACTACGAAGGCGGCGCTGACCCAAGGGGGGATGATACAACAGTAGGATATTAGCGTATTTGTTTTACGTTGTACGTGATACGTTTACGGTTATCAGGAGGGTAGCTTTCCTTTATCGTAATTGCTCCGCAGAAACAGATAATCGTACGATAAGATAAACGTATAACTTACAACTTATCCAGCACAACACGGTTGAAACGTTTTACGTTGATTAAAGGTGAAGAAAATAAGATGTACTTTCGCAACGTTGTTACAACAGAAACCGTAATTGCTTAGGGAAACCGAAAATAAAAACGTATCACGTACAACGTATAACCTATACTATTAAAGATGCATAAAGGCGTAAAGCACCAGGAAACCATCGATTATTTTTTGAAGATTGTGTGGCAAACCGTGGCCAACAGGTATAACCAGTTGGTTACAGAGTTTGGCATTACACAATCTATCGGCTACCTGTTAATCAATATCGACGAAAACGAAGGCACCACGGTATCGCAGGCGGCAGCTTTACTGGGCCTTAAATCAACCAGCTTATCAAGGATGCTCAGCCAGCTGGAAAAAACCGGGCTTATTTACCGCGAATCAAACCAGGGCGACAAACGCTCGGTAAAAATTTACCTGACCGAACTTGGCAAAGAAAAACGCCACCAGGCCCGCGCCGTAGTAAAACAGTTTAACAATTACCTTAACGAGCACATCAGCGAAGCTGATAAAGAGTACCTTACCGAAATGCTCAAAAAGATCAATAAACTTACCATTAACTATAAACCTTAATTAGTCATTAGTCATTAGTCATTAGTCATTAGTCATTAGTCATTAGTCATTAGTCATTAGTCATTAGTCATTAGTCATTAGTCATTAAGGGCCAAGTTTGATTGGCTAACGATTGTTTTAATTTTTTAATAAATCCACCAATGACAGCGAAGCGAAATGACCAATGACAAGCGCAGCGATAATGACCAATGACAAAAAGCACAGATAATTTTTTTGATTGGAATACGTTTTTTGCTGATACAGATGTTTTTGTATACCACTGCGGTGCTTTTTTTAATTGAATGTGTTAAAAAATGTTAAGCTGCCGTTTTTCTATTATAAAAGAATAAATTTGCCTTTTGAAAAAATGAACAGGTTACTGGTTTTGTTATTGGTTTTGATGGCTGGCTTGGGCGCATGTAAAAAATCTGTCGACCCGATGGTGCAGTATAATATTCAAAAGGGTGTTGATGATAAGATCATAAGCGATTATGTAGCAGCACACCCCGGGGACAGTGCCAAAAGAATTGACACCACCGGGGTATATTATATTATTAAAACAGGCGAGGGAGGTTCAGGCAACGATTTGTATACCAGTTCCACAACCATAACAGTAGGATTTACGGGGCAAATACTAACTACCGGTTTTACATTTGCGCAAACCAATAATTTTCACCCGTCGTACACATTAGGGAGCGTGATAAGGGGATGGCAGTTGGGTGTGCCACAGATAAAAAAGGGGGGCAAAGTGCGGTTATTGATACCATCACGCTACGCTTACGGCCCATATGCACAGGATTCGATACATTTGCCGGCAAATTCGGTGCTTGATTTTAACATACAGCTTTATAACGTAACAAACTAAAAGACAATAATGAAGGTAAAGGCTGATAATTACGCGCCGCTTACCGGTAACAAATAATATAAATGAGAAAAATTACTTTTACGCTTTTATTCCTTATTTCTGTAGGGTTATTATCTTGCCGCAAAACCAGCGACGATCCGAATATTACGCAATACGACGCCACCAATATCCAAAACTACATTAAAGCCAATGGCCTTACCGGAATGGTACGCGATACATCCGATGGGGATACCAGCGGTATTTATTACCAGATACTATCGCAGGGCGCCACTACTACACCTATGGCCTATTCGGATACCGTAAAATTTGTATTTACCTTAAAATCATTTGACGGAAAGTATACTAATTTAGATTCGCTTACAAACAATCATTATGATGGCTTTGTGGGGCACATCAACTCCGGCTCCGGCCTTCCTAAGGGCCTCCAGATAGCCATCCATAACATTATCAAGTATAAAGGCACCAGGGCACGAATATTGATACCATCTCGTTTGGCATATGGCGTTAATGGTTCTGGCAGCGGTAGTTCCAGTAACGTAAACACTCGTATTGCCGGTAACCAATGCCTGGATTACTATGTAAACGTAGTTTCTGATCAAAATTTATATGACGATCAAATCATCAACAATTACAAAACGACGAATAGTTTAACCGGCTTTACCAAAACACCTGGAGGTTATTATTACAAGGTAACCATCCCGGGTACGGGTACAGATCCGTTAGATCAATATTCCACCTTTACTGCGACTTACAGCGGCAAGTATTTAACAGGTGTACAGTTTGATGCAAGCGCTACTGACGGTACCGCCTCGTCGTTATCTATTGATAGTGTGGTACCAGGTGTTGCACAAGGCCTCCAGGGACTAACAACTGGTGCAGCAGTTACACTTCTGCTGCCATCAAGATATGCTTACGGAAGAGGAGGTAACAGTGCCGCAAGCATAGCTGGCAACGTTAGTATGCGGTTTGATTTTACAGTAGTTACCATAACTAACTAATATTACTTTGCCAATGCGGCTTTAAAAGCTTTTAAACAACGGTCGCGTGCAAAGGCGTGATCGATAATGGGTTTAGGATACTTGCTGAAATCGGCATATTCCGGAACCCATTTTTTTATGTACTTCAGTTCAGGGTCAAACTTTTTGGTTTGCGATTCGGGATTAAAAATCCTGAAATAAGGCGCAGCGTCAGTACCCGAGCCTGCAGCCCATTGCCAGCCGCCAACATTGCTGGCCATCTCGTAATCTAACAGCTTACGGGCAAAGTAATGTTCGCCCCAACGCCAGTCAATCAGCAAATCTTTGGTTAAAAAGCTGGCTACAATCATGCGCACCCGGTTGTGCATAAAACCTGTTGCATTTAACTCCCGCATACCCGCGTCAATAATCGGGTAGCCGGTTTGTCCTTCGCACCAGGCTTTAAACTGGCCTTCATCATTTACCCATTTTATCCGGTCGTATTCGGGTCTGAAAGCAGAATCCATCGTATGTGGAAAATGGTGCAGTATCATCATATAAAATTCCCGCCATATCAGCTCGTTCAGCCAGGTTTTGTTGTGATGGGCGTGCGCTGTTTTAGTCAACTCACGAATGCTTACCGTGCCAAAACGAAGGTGTAAGCCGATATGCGAGGTGCCTTTGCTGGCAGGAAAATCCCGCTTTGCTGCATAGTCGCCAATTATCTCTTTGTATTCCTGGTCGGGAAAGTTGGCTTCACTTTTTACAAAACCCATCTCATTTAATGACGGTAGCGGCAGGTGATGAATTTCCACCAGCTTGTCGAGGTATTTTTCGGTGAGGTAGCTTTTTAAAAAAAATGGCTTAAGCGTTGCGTACCATTTGCGCTGATAAGGCGTATAAACCGTATAAGGCTTACCATCATCCTTGGTAACCTCATCTTTTTCGAAAATTACCTGGTCTTTAAAAGTATGGAAGGCGATTCCGTGCTGTTTTAGTTTCTCCTTTACAACGTCATCGCGTTTCGTCGCGTAGGGTTCATAATCATGGTTGGTGTATACTGCTGCAAGTGGGTATTCTTTGATGATCTTGTCCCAGGCATTGGTTGCCTTGTCATACACAACCAGCAAACTGCTGCCATGTTTATGTAGCTGGCTGCGCAGGTTTTCGATGGTATTATAAATGAAAGTTACCCTTGCATCGCTTTTATCTTCCAGCTTATCCAGTATCTCCTGATCAAAAATAAATACGGGCAAAACCGGGTTGCCACTTTTTAACGCCCGGTACAAACCGGCATTGTCATTTAAACGCAAATCGCGCCGAAACCAGAAGATGGTAACGGGTGTGTTATTATCCATAAATCTCTTTTAATGCATCGGCTACTTCGGGGTATTTAAAACTGAAGCCCGCATCCGTAATTTTTTGTGCCGATACTTTGGTACTTCCCAAAACCAGTGAACTCATTTCGCCCAACAACAGTTTCAGTAAAAACGCCGGAACCCTTGGAGCCCATAGTGGCTTACGCATCTGGCGGGCCACCGCTTGTACCATTTGCGCGTTGGTAACCGGGTTTGGCGCCACCATATTGTACACGCCTTTCAGGCCCTTATTTTCGATGCCGAAAAGGTACATATCAATTACGTCCTGCCAATGAACCCACGGGATCCATTGTTTGCCGGTGCCTATAGGCGAGCCAACATATAATTTTACCGGGAGCGCCAACATTGGTAATGCCCCAGCATCTTTATCCAAAACCACACCCGTACGGAATTTTAATATCCGCAGCCCCAATTTTTCGCCTTCGTTAACAGCGGCTTCCCATTCAACACAACATTGGGATATAAAATCATGAGTAGGTGCACTGGCTTCTGTCAGCAGCTCATCGCCCCTATCATTATAATAGCCAATGCCCGAAGCGGATATTACCGTTGCAACCTTATTGGCCCTGTTTTTTACCAGGTCATAAATAAGCGCTATTGATTTGGTACGGCTTTCGACTATCTCTTTTTTGCGTTCATCTGTCCAGCGCTTATCGGCAATACCGGCGCCAGCCAGGTGAATAATAGTATCTACGCCATCAATGCAATGCTCATCAATAGCGCCTTTATTTACATCCCACAAAAAGGTTTTAACGTTATTGTCGCCACCAGGTGTCCTGCTCAGCACGCTTACCTGGTAGCCTTTGCCCAGCAAATGCTTACTTAACCGTTTACCTAAGCCGCCCGAGCCGCCTGTTATTAATATATTGTTCATTTTTCCGTTCATTGATTCATTAGTTCATTGGTAAAGAGCTCATTAGAATAGTTTATAAATTAATAATCCACCAGAAAAGACCAATGAACTAATGAACCAGTGAACCAATGAACAAAAAAGACTAATGAACTTCTCCATAGTGTACAATCTCTTTGGCCATTCCTTTAAAAATAAACAGGTGGAATGGCCACATGGCGTACCAGTACAACCTGCCCCAAAGGCCGCTGGGCCTAAAGGTAGCTACCTGGCTCAGATTTTTAGCGCCATTACGTTCAATTATTTTAAATTCAAGCCAGGCCTCGCCGGGCAGCTTCATTTCGGCATATAGTAAAAGACGTTTGCTCTCCTTATCGGCCAATAATACCCTCCAAAAATCTATCACATCGCCCGGTGCTATATTAATACTGCTGGTACGGCCCCGGCGCGAGCCTACGCCGCCGAATAGTTTATCAAGAAAACCGCGCAGGTTCCAAATCCAGTCCCAATAGTACCAACCCCTATTGCCCCCTACCGACATGAAATTTACAAACACATCCTGGCTATCGCGCTCAAAGGGCACTTTTACTTTATACTCAAGCGTGCCGTTTTGGGGCACCTTTATCTGATCCATAAAGCTGGTGGTAAGGTAGCCCATATTCAGGGCATCCTTCCAGCTGGATACTATAGAATTTTGCTCGATTTTTACAAAGGCCAGGTTTAACGCTTCCTCATAGGTAAGGCACTTGTGCGGTACAATGTCGTCAATGGCATGGTCTTTCATGATGGTTTCGTTCTTCATACTGTTTACCAGGCTTTGGGCCAGTGTATAGCTGGTAGAGGTTACAAAGTAAAGCCAGTACGACGAGATTTTTGGCGAGAGGAACGGTATAATAAATATATGCCGTTTAAGCTTACGCACTTTGGCATACACCAGCATCATATCTTTAAACGATAAAATATCCGGGCCGCCAATATCAAATGTTTTGTTAAATGTTTTGGGGTTAAGCATTACGGCCTCCAGGTAGCCCAACACATCGCGGATGGCAATGGGTTGGCAACGGGTATTTACCCAGCGCGGAACCGTCATGATAGGCAGTTTTTCGGTAAGGTCGCGGATGATCTCGAACGATGCACTGCCCGAACCGATGATGATGGCTGCCCTTAACACGGTAAGCGCAGCCTTGCCCTCCTTTAATACGTCCTCTACATGCCTGCGCGATTCAAGGTGCCGGCTCAGGTTTTCATCGTTGGTAATACCGCTTAAAAATATGGTTTGCCTGCAATTGGTTTTATCAAGGGCCTGGATAAAATTATAAGCCGATAACACCTCCAAAGCCGCAAAATCCTGCGCCTGCGACATGGAATGAACCAGGTAATAAGCGGCATCAATATCTTCGGGGAAAGCTTCAATATCCGCCTCCTTCAGCAAATCGCCGTTAATCAGGGTAACCCGTTTACTAAAATCGCTGTGCTCATGAAAACGGCGCTTATCGCGTACCAGGCAAACTACATCATGACCTTTCTCCAGCAAAACCGGGATAAGCCTTGTTCCTATGTAACCATTGGCACCGGCAAGTAAAACTTTCATATGTATTTAAACAATAAAGAAGACATGGTGTTTTACAAAGCCGATTTAAAACCAAGCTAACAATTATTATAGCAAAAACAAGGTTAATGAGTTTTACCAAACAAAAACCTTTGCTTTATACACATACAATCTGCGCTGTAAAACTACCATAAGTTAAAAGATGTTAAATGCGTATAGGATGTATAAAAGGAGCACCAAACACGTTATATATTAGCAGCTAAATAAATAATTGACTGATTTACATTAATCACCTATCTTTGCAAAATGTTTAAAAAACAACTAACGTTATTCGCCTGTGTTTTAGCCCTGTTGATTATAACACTGGGAAGTTGTAAAAGCAAATACGAAAAGTTAAAAGCAAGTAACGATTACGCCAAAAAATACCAGGAAGCCATTAAGTACTATAATAAACAGGAGTACGAAAAAGCGCTGGGTTTGTTTGATGTGCTGGTTGAACGCTATCGTGGCCGCAGTGCTGCCGAAGACTTGTTTTATTACTATGCCTTCACCAACTATAAGCTAAAGGATTATACATCTGCAAGGTTTCATTTTAAAACCTTTGCCGATACTTACCCGTCGAGCCCAAGGGCTGAGGAATGCCGTTTCTTTTCAGCCTATTGCTACTACCTTGATTCGCCTACCTACTCGCTCGACCAGGAAAACACTTTAAAGGCTATTGAAACGTTACAGCTGTTTATTAACCTTTACCCTAAAAGCGACCGTGTTACCGAGGCGAGTAAACTGATACAAAACCTGCGCGACAAACTGGAGCAAAAAGCTTATGAAAACGCTAAGTTATATTTAACCATCAGCGATTATCAATCGGCAGTTATTGCTTTTAATAATGTACTGCGCGATTACCCGGATACCAAATATGGCGAGGAAATTGAGTACCTTACCATAAAAGCGCAGTATGAGTACGCCAACCATAGCTTTGAAACCAAACAGGTTGAACGTTTTGAACAGGCCATAACCTATGCCGATCAGTTTAACGACAAGTTTCCTAAAAGCAAATACGTCCACGAAGCTACTACGCTTAAAAAAGATAGCCAAACCGGTATTGTGGATGCCAACCGGGTACTGGCCGAAGACCTTGCAAATAACAAACTGGGCAAGAAGTTAGCCGCCAGGAAAGATACGCTAAAAACGCAGCCACCATCAGAAAAGAATCAGGATCAGAAAATACCATATTAAAAAAATTAAGATATGACAGCTAATAACACCAACAAACCAGCAGTAGCAAGCAGCACTGTAACCCGCGATTTACGCGAGCTGGACGTTAAAACCAACAATATATATGAGTCGCTTGTGATCATGTCTAAAAGGGCGAACCAGATATCAAACAATATTAAAGAAGAGTTACACCAAAAACTTTCTGAATTTGCATCGTCAAACGATAACCTGGAAGAAGTTTTTGAAAACCGTGAGCAAATCGAGATCTCTAAATACTACGAAAAATTGCCAAAACCATCTTTGGTTGCAGTTCAGGAGTTTTTAGACGATAAGATTTACTACCGTAACCCGGCTAAAGAAGTATAAGCTTCGTTAAGGCAAAATTCAAAAGTCAAAATTCATAAGTGATCTGTATGGTTACTTTGGGTTTTGACTTTTGTTTTTTTAGCTATATTCACATGGTTATTTAAATTATCTTTTTTGAATTAGCCATATCGATGTCGTTGACTAAGTCATATTTTTTGACTTTTGAATTTTGAATTTTGAATTTAAAAAGTAAAAACATCATCCTGGGAGTTTGCGGCAGTATAGCTGCATATAAGTCGGCATTGCTGGTTAGGCTATTGGTTAAAGCCGGCGCGCAGGTGCAGGTAATAATGACACCGGATGCTGTTAGCTTTATAACGCCGCTTACACTTTCAACCCTATCTAAAAAACCGGTATTGGTGAATTATTATAAAACCGACACCGGCGAGTGGCATAACCATGTTGAGCTTGGCCTATGGGCCAATATGCTCATTATAGCTCCTGCAACGGCCAATACCCTGGCAAAAATGGCCAACGGACTTTGCGATAATTTACTCACCGCCGTTTACCTATCGGCCAAATGCCCGGTATACTTTGCCCCCGCCATGGATTTGGATATGTGGCTACACCCCGCAACCCGCCAAAACGTAGCCCGGCTACAATCCTTTGGTAATACCATGATAGCACCCGGCAGCGGGGAGCTTGCCAGCGGGCTTTATGGCGAAGGGCGATTGGCCGAACCCGAAGAGATTGTAGGTTTTTTATCGTCGGAGCTTAAAAAAAAAGCCCTTTTAGAGGGGCATAAAATTATGGTAACCGCCGGCCCCACTTATGAGGCTATTGATCCGGTACGTTTTATAGGCAACCATTCATCTGGCAAAATGGGGTTCGCTATTGCCGATGAGCTGGCCGGTATGGGTGCCGATGTTACTTTAATAAGCGGCCCAACAGCACAGGTTAGCAAGCAGCAATCTGTTAAACTGATAAACGTTACCTCGGCAGCCGAAATGCTGGATGCCTGTTTAACTATTTACAAAGATGCAAAAGCCTGCATCATGAGTGCAGCCGTGGCTGACTATACACCAACCGAGGTAGCATCGCAAAAAATCAAAAAAAAGGATGCCTCGCTTAACATCAGCCTGAAAACCACCACCGATATTTTAAAAACCCTGGGCGGGCAAAAAGGCCCCGGCCAGATCCTGGTTGGCTTTGCGTTGGAAACCAACGACGAGGAAACAAATGCAATAACCAAGCTGCAAAACAAGAATTTGGATTTTATTGTATTAAATTCGTTGAATGATGCCGGCGCCGGCTTTAAGCAGGATACTAATAAAATTACCATTATTGACCGTAACCTGCAAAAAACAACCTTCGCGCTTAAAAGCAAGGAGGCGGTAGCCCGTGATATTTGCCTTAAACTCGCACAACTTATAACCGGATGAAACAGCTGTTCATTTACACTATCCTTATTTTTTTGGGTTTCCGGTGCGCCGCACAGGACCTGAATGCACGTGTATCGGTAGTTTCGCCAAAAATACAAGTGAGCAACAAGCGGGTTTTCCAGACGCTGGAAACCGCCATGAAGGATTTTTTAAATGGCCGTAAATGGAGCGCCGACCCTATTTTGCCACAGGAGCGTATTGATTGTAATTTTGTATTAAACATTACCAACTGGGATGGCGGCAGTAATTTTAGCGGCGAGCTTCAGGTACAATCATCAAGGCCTGTTTTTGGGTCGTCATACAGCACAACCCTGATTAATATTAACGACCGCGACGTTGATTTTACCTACAACGAAGGCCAGACAGTTGATTACAGCGATCAGAATTTTCAAAGCAACTTAAGCTCGGTAATGGCATTTTACGCCTATATTATTGTAGGGATGGATTATGATACCTTTTCGCGCTTTGGGGGCAGCCCCTATTTTGCTGCCGCGCAAACGGTGGTAAACAACGCCCAAACCGGATCATATAAAGGCTGGAAGGCTTTTGACGGTAACACAAACCGTTATTGGTTATCCGAAAATTTAAACAATAAACTTTACGCCCAGTTACGCGGTTTTATGTACGATTACCACCGCAACGGCCTCGATTTAATGGCCGACAATGTAAATAAAGGCCGAAAAGCAATCTCGTCCTTTTTACCCACCCTGCAACAGGTTGACAGGCAGCGCGTGGGCTCCATGTTCCCACTCATATTTTATACCGCCAAAAGCGACGAGCTGGTATCACTATACAGCAAGGCCGATCCGCAGGAGCGCGTACAGGCCATGAACTTATTTTTACAAGCCGATCCGGCCAATGGGAATAAGTACCAGGCTTTAAAATAAGAGTCAAGATGTGAGAATCAAGAAGCAAGACTATCCTTGCTCTTTACGCCTTTTATCCATAGTACTTCTTTTTACAACAGTCTTAATTCTATACTCTAATTTCTTGTTTCTCTTCCATGGTGTTGCCTGCGGCCGGGCTTTACGCTTATACTGCACGGGCTTTAGCCACATGGCCGGTATTCGCTGCAATCCCTAACACATTTGTCTGAACCGGAATTTACAGAATTTAAGAATTAACAGAATTTAAAAAGCTAATTCGAGAAATTCTAAAAATTCGTTTAATTCGAGTTCAGACAATCAACTTACTCAACCTAATTCAACTTAATCAACCTAACCAACCCAATCAACCACTCACCAAAAAAATTTAACAAATCTCTTGCATATACGAAATCTATCGTAGATATTTGTACGAAGAAATTCGTATTGAATAAAATGGATATAAAAGCAACAGAAAGCGAGCTCGAAATTTTACAGGTGATTTGGAGAATGGGACAATGCACCGTGCGCGATGTACACGAAGAATTGGCCAAAACTAAAGATGCAGGCTACACTACTACCCTTAAACTAATGCAGATTATGCATGATAAAGGTATGGTTGAGCGTGATACTACCTCTAAAACACATTTATACAAAGCTTTATTTACACAAGAGCAGGCGCAAAGCAACGCTTTAGATAAAATATTGTCTACTGTGTTTAAAGGCTCCACATCCGATCTGGTGATACAGGCACTTGGCCAGCACCGGGCTTCAAAGGATGAGATAGACGCCATTAAAAACTTTTTAAATCAGTTTGACCAGGATAAAAAATAAAACGTTATGGAAAGTGTGTTCTATAATATAAGCCAGGTTTTGGGTATCACTATTATCCACTCATTATGGCAGGGGTTATTGGTTTGGTTTGCTTTGCGCCTGTTACTAACCTGCGCGCCATCGTTATCAACCATAAAAAAACATAACACCGCTATGGTTGCCATGTTGGCTATAAGCGTGTGGTTTGTTTACACCTTTGTAAACCAGCTACAGGCGCATGTGTGGGTAAATTTGGCGGCAGCAAATGCCCCTGCCCTGTTACCTGTACTTAACCTGCCCTTGGTTAACATCCATTATACAGCACAACATAATTATTACTATTACGCCATCCAGGGTTATTTGCCCTACATATCGGCCATCTACTTTATCGGGCTCACATTCAATATTTTAAAAATGGGGCTCAACTGGCAAAAAATCAGCCATATTAAACGCACCATGATGCCATCTGATACCGTGCAGGTTTATGTGGATACCCTCTGCCGGCAAATGAACATCAAAAAATATGTGAGCGTAAACATCAGTCGCTTTGTGGATGTACCCTGCATGATTGGCTTTTTTAGCCCGATAATATTACTGCCCATTTCGCTCACTACTTATTTATCTGCCGACGAGATCAAATCTATTTTACTGCATGAGCTATCGCACATCAAACGTAACGATTACCTGCTCAACCTGTTGCAGCAGTTCATGAGCATATTGCTTTTCTTTAACCCCTTTGCCCAATTAATTAATAGGATAATAAACCAGGAACGCGAAAACCGGTGCGATGACCTGGTTGTACAAACCACTGCCCAGCCCTTAGTGTATGCGCATGCACTATTAAAGCTGGAGCAAAAAAGGCAGGTAAACCTGCAAATGGCACTTGCCGCCACCGGAAAAAAATATCATTTATTAAACAGAATTGAACGGATCATGAAAACCCAAAAACCAATAGGCAACATACGCCACCTTTTAGTGGCTGTTGCAATACTTACAGCCGGCATCAGCAGTATTGCCTGGCTTAACCCTACCATTGCCGATGGTAAAATAGCCATCAAAAAAGTAAAAATTACCTACCCTACCGTATTAAAAGAATTACTGGCCGATACTACCCGCAAAAAGGTTGTTAAAGCAAAAAAGGTTGTAGCCAATAAAACCGCCATCAGGAACAAACAACTTGCCGAAGAACGTTACAGCAACTTTGATGATAAAGAGTTGAACAGGTTAACTGCCGAAGTTGATAAGTACGCAAAACAGATGGATAAGTACTACAACAGCGCCGATTTTCAAAAACTGCAAAAGCTGATGGAAGAGAAAGGCGAAGCCATGGAGAAGTTTTACAACAACCCGGAGTTAAAGAAGATACAGGAAGAACAGGAGAAAATGGCCGAAGACTTTCAAAAAAACTGGGCCGAAACCGGTGAAACAACCAAAATGAGTGAGCAAATGGGCAAGCTGGGCGAAAAAGTTGGCGCCTATTACAACAGCGCCGATTTTAAACGCATGAATGCCGAGCTGAGGAAAAAATATGGTATAAAAGGCGAATATCATGACGACCGCAAAGATGAAAACTATCGCAAATACCAGGACGAACTACAAAGCAAAATATCGCCCGAGGTAAAAGAGCAAACCGAGCAATTGAAAAAAATGGGCGAGGAAATGCGCGGTCATTATGACTCACCAGAATTTCGCAAAAAAAGCGAGGAGCTTAGGGCGATGAGCGATAGCTTAAGAAAAGCCTTCCGCAACCCGCAAATGGAAGAGCAAAAACAGGAGATGAGAAAACTTGGCGAACGGATGCGCGGCTACCAGGATAATGCCGAAATGAAACAGGCAAAAGCACAATTACGTGAAGCCAGTAAAAAACTGCGCGAATATACCAATAGCCCAGAATTTAAAAAGCGCATAGCCGAAGCCAAAAAAGAGGCTTACCTAATGGACGACGATAAAGAATAGTCTGAAGTCTTTAGTCTGAAGCCCTAAGTCTGAATTGTATTTTTTGACTTAGGACTTGAGACTTCCGACTAAAGACTCTCCCTCATAACACTAAATTATTTAGCAATAATTTATTAAATTTTATTTTAAAGAAGCTTAATGCTTAATTTAGTATCCTTAATAAAATAAGGATACTTTTTTTATGCTTCAAAAGCTAACCATCAATAATTACGCGCTGATTGATAACCTGGAGATAAGTTTTGGCGAAGGCCTTAACATACTTACCGGCGAAACCGGCGCAGGTAAATCGATCATTTTGGGTGCTCTGTCGCTTATTTTGGGGCAGCGGGCCGAGAGCCGTTACTTTTTTAACCAGCAAAAAAAATGCGTTATCGAAGGTTCGTTTAAAATCAGCGGCTTTCACTTAAGGTCCTTTTTTGAAGAGAACGACCTGGACTACGAAGCGGAAACCGTTTTACGCCGCGAGATATCTGCCGATGGTAAATCGCGTGCTTTTGTAAATGATACACCGGTAAACCTTACATCGCTTAAGCAATTAGGCGAAAAGCTGATTGACATCCATTCGCAACACGCCACATTAGAGATTAACGACCCTGAGTTTCAGTTATTGGTAGTTGATTCGGTAGCCAAACACGACGATTTGCTGAACGAGTACCGCACTAAATACCGCGCATTTAAAAAAGACACCAGCAAGCTTGCCCAATTGATTGCCGAAAGCGATAAGGCCAAAGCCGACCTGGATTATTTTCAGTTTCAGTTTGATGAACTGGAAAAAGTTAGCCTGGCGGCCGACGAGCAGGAGCCGCTTGAAAAAGAACTGTACGCCTTAAATAACGCCGAAGAAATAAAACGTAACCTGTACGGGGCCTACTACCTGGTACAGGAAAGCGAAACCGCTGCCCTGGCGCAACTGCGCGAGGCGGGGCAGCAGTTAGGCTCCATAGAAAAATTTGATACGCAGATTGAAGAACTGCACCAGCGATTGAACAGCGCTATTATCGAATTAAAAGATATCGCCGCCGAAATAGAAGGCATTGAACAAAAAACGCATACCAACGATGCCAGGGTTGATGAAATTAACACCCGGCTTAGTTTGATATATAACCTGCAAAAAAAGCACCGGGTAAATAGTAACACCGAACTATTGCAGATACAGGATGACCTGTCAGAGAAAATACAACAGGCTTTGTTTGGCGATGAAACCATCGAAAAACTGCAACAACAGCTTGCTGCCGATAAAGCCGGGCTTGAGAAACTGGCAGGCAAATTAACCGCAAACCGGCTTAAAGCCATCCCTGCCATCGAAAAACAGATAATTGATACTTTGTCCGAAATGGGAATGGGAAGTTCGGTGTTGAAGATTGAGCAAACGCCCCCCCCGCCCCCTAAAGGGGGAGTTTTTGATTTGCAGGGTGGTGGGGTGCTTAGCGAGAATGGGGTTGATCATGTACGTTTCCTTTTCTCGGCCAATAAGGGGCATGCTTTGGCCGAAATGAGTAAGGTGGCATCAGGTGGCGAGCTTTCCCGGCTGATGCTGAGCATTAAATCTATCATAGCCAAATACACCGCCCTGCCAACAATCATATTTGACGAGATTGATACCGGGGTATCCGGCGAAGTAGCTAACAAAGTAGGCACCATTATGGAGCGCCTTGCCGATAATTTACAGGTGATAACCATTACCCACCTGCCGCAAATTGCCAGCAAGGGTAAAAACCATTACTTTGTTTATAAAGATGATAGCGCGGCTACAACCTATACCCGCATGAAACAACTGGATGCCCGGGAGCGCATATTGGAAATTGCCAAAATGCTGAGTGGTGATAAACCGGGTGAAAGCGCTTTGCAAAATGCCAGGGAATTGCTTGATAGTATCAAGTAGTAAGTATCAAGTATCAAGACAGCTGCACTAAATTGGTTTCAGAGCAGTTTGTCCAATGGCTTTTATCCGAAAGTCAAAAATCTTGATACTTGATACTCGAAGAAAAATTCTTGATACTTGATACTAACTACTTGATACTAATATTATAACTTTACGCCCAATTGTAAAAAATCAAAACATGGCTTATAATTTATTAAAAGGCAAAAAAGGTATCATATTTGGTGCCCTTAATGAGCAATCCATCGCCTGGAAAGTAGCGCAGCGCGCTGTACAGGAAGGTGCCGAAATTGTATTATCAAACGCGCCTATTGCATTACGAATGGGCGAACTCAATAAACTTGCCGAAGAATGCAATGCGCCCGTTATAGGTGCGGATGTTACCAGCAATGATGACATCAACAACCTGTTTACCAAAACAAAAGAACATTTTGGCGGTGGTGTTGATTTTATCCTGCACTCTATCGGCATGAGCATCAACGTGCGTAAAAACATCCCTTACCCAGAAAATAACTACGATTTTACCCATAAAGGTTTTGATATTTCGGCCTTAAGCCTGCACCGCATTTTACAGGCAGCCATGAAGCATGATGCCATTAACGATTGGGGATCTGTAGTGGCTTTAAGCTACATAGCCGGCCAGCGTTATTTCCCTGGGTATAATGATATGGCCGATAACAAAGCCGTTTTAGAAAGCATTGCCCGTAACTTTGGTTACGAATACGGCGTAAGCAAAAAAGTACGCGTAAATACCATATCACAATCACCAACCCGCACCACTGCCGGGGCCGGCGTTAAAGGCTTTGATGGCTTTATTGAATTTGCTGAAAAAATGAGCCCGCTTGGCAATGCCGATGCCGACCAATGTGCCGATTATTGTATCACCCTGTTCAGCGATTTAACCAAAATGGTTACCATGCAAAATCTATTCCATGACGGTGGCTTCTCCTTTACCGGCGTAACGCAGGCTGTTATAGATCAGATGGCGAAATAAAAAAACTTTATCAATCACAAAAAAGGAGCCTTGCGATGCAAAGCTCCTTTTTTGTTAAAATAAATGTTGTTTTTAATTACCCTGCACCAACAAAACTTTTATAGTTGCCGCTCCAGGCTTAACCGGTGCCGAACCTGTGCTTGTTTGAGCATCTACCTGGATGGATCCTTTTACGTAGCTAAAGCTGTAAGCGGTGCCGCCATAAACTTCTGGCACCTGCTCATAAGTTGTGCCGCCATCAAATGAAATGTAAACCAATACAGCATCGTGAGCAAGGGCATAACTGTCAATTTCAGGAACATCCAATATTGCTGAATAAGTGGCTCCGTTATTTCCCAAAGCCCAGCCGGTTGATCCGTTAACGGTAAAAATGATAGTCTGGGTAGTATTTGGCCCAACAATGGTTTCTTTTTTACATGATGTAGCTGCCAACAGTATAGTGCAGCAAATTAAAGTCAAGATTTTTTTCATAATGTTTCGATTGTATATACTGTAAGAACAATATAATTAAAAAAGGTTTAACGGTTTTTGAGATAATTTATTTCAAAACTTATTTATTACTCATTCGGTAATATATTTTTCCAGCTGCATTTTCCATAAATAATAGCCATAAGGAGTAAGGTGGATACCATCGGTAGTAGCAAGCGCGTTTAGCTTATTATCAACTAAAAAACAATCATACATACCTATATAAACCACATGGTTGGCTAAACAATAATTTGCCACCCTGCGGTTATAGACTTTTATCTTTTGGTTAAACTGGCTACTCAAAGTAGGTAATACCGATTGTACGTACAGCCTTGTTGCCGGCGAAACAGCTTTAACTAACGTGCACATTTGCACAAAGTTATTGTAGGCGTTGTTCATACTCTTGCCGTTGCGTACATCGTTTATCCCGGCTTCTAAAAATATCTTTGGCGGTTTGCGTACAATGATCCTTTCCAGGTTTTTCAGAATTTCATCAGTCTCCAACCCGGCAAAGCCCATGTTTTTCAGGTGAATGTTATCGAAGGTGCTTCTTAACGCGAAGCCTTCGGTTAAGCTTGTGCCAATAAATATAATTTCCTGTTTATCTGTTTGCGTGCTAAAAAGCGCGTTCCATTTTTGCTTTTCAAACTGATGGCGGCGCATGTAACCAAAATAAACTTTACGATCGATAAAATAGCCCACCGTAACCAGGTTCAGTATAACCGAAACCGCAAACAGCCACTTATAGATCACCTTTTTATTTACCGGCATTACCAAATAAAACAATGAATTCCCCCATATTTATAGGCTATAAAGATACAATTTAACATCATCACCGGCCGTTTACGAGGCGCGAATAAAAGTATTTTGAAATAACTAAAATTTTAGTTTAATTTATCTATGCTAAAGACCCTTGCCTTGCTCTTGTTGCTGATACCCGAAGTTTGCCTGGCGCAAATAAAAATTACCGGCAAAGTAATTAATACTGCCGACCAAAAGCCAATTGCCAATGCCAGTGTATTTTTAAACAACGCCATAGTTGGCGATAAAACTGCCGACGATGGCACTTTTACGCTCAGCAATGTAAAACCCGGCCAGTATACATTTATTGTTACTGCCATTGGTTTCGAAACTCATAGCGTTACGCTGATGGCGGGCGCGGCTAATATTGTGCTCGCTGATATTTCGCTGGCTCCAAAAACAATCATGCTGCAGGAAGTTAATATCCGGCCCGACCCAAACCGGCAGCGCAATTATGCCGATTTTAAACGATTGTTCCTGGGCACTTCAGATAATGCCGCCCTGTGTAAAATCCTGAACCCCGATGTTGTGGATGTTGATTTCGACACCAAAACGATGATCCTGTCGGCCACCAGTAATGACGACTTTATCGAGGTTGAAAACAAGGCCCTGGGTTATTTGATAAAGTATAAACTTTCAAAATTCAGTTATGATGCCAAAGGCTTTTTTTATTACGAAGGACTCTCGGTATTCCAGGAAATGAAAGGAAGTAAATCGCAGCAGCGCAAGTGGGCAAAACAGCGACAGGCGGCTTACCTTGGCTCGTCTATGCATTTTTTACGTTCGGTTATCAGCAGCCAAACAGATAAGGAAGGCTTCCAGGTTTTACGGCTTGTTCGCAAACCCAATCCCGATTATAAAGAAGGGCGGCTGGGTAATAACAACTATAAATATAGCCAGTCGCTATACACCAAACCACCGCTGGGCCCGCCAGACTTTGCCCACCCTACCGACCAGCCCGGGTTATTTGCCATTGGCTTTGCCGACTGCCTGTACATCATCTACACCAAAAAAAGGGAAGAAACTGACCTATCTGTTTACCACCCGCTCGAAATCCCAAACCACCCGGTCACTATATTAGTGTTTGAAGAGCCTTATGCTTTTTTTGATAACAACGGAATTATTGCCAATCCGCACAGTATCGTATTTGAAGGCGATTGGGGCAAAAGCCGGATTGCCGAGTTGCTGCCGGTGGATTACGAGCCGACAACAGTAGTAAAATAGTTTTTTTGAAAACCTTTTTATAAATTTAAGCAACGGAACTATCCCAGATAAGCCGGCGTTGTTGTTTACCTTAAATCTGCCCCCATGAAAAAAGCTGCTATTTTAATAATTAGCCTATGCGCGTTGTTAGCCTGCAAACAAAAAGAGAAGAAACAAGCTACAGATATACCCGCACATTCAGATATCCCGGCCGCCGATGCTTTACACATCCTGACCACTAATGTGCTCACCGCCGAGCAACAAAAAGAGTTAACACCCCTATCTGTTATCGACTCCTTAAAAAAAGGAAATAAAGAATATACTGAAGACCGCCTGGTGATCCGTAATACATCTGCCCGCATCAGGACTGCCGCGCTTGGCCAATACCCTGCCGCCGTGGTTTTATCATGTATGGATTCGAGGGTGCCGGTAGAGGATGTATTTCATAAGGGCATTGGCGATTTATTTGTGATAAGGGTTGCCGGAAATGTTATTAACCAGGATATTTTAGGCAGTATGGAATATGGTTGTAAAGCATCGGGAGCCAAAGTAATTTTGGTACTTGGCCACGAGTATTGCGGGGCTATTAAATCGGCCATCGATGATGTCCAATTAGGAAACATTACAGCGTTACTTCAAAAAATAAAGCCGGCAGTAACCGGCCTGAAAGATTTCAAGGGCGATAAAAAATCGAAGAACCCTGAATTTGTAGAAGCCGTATGCGATGAAAACGTAAAACTGGCCATCAATAATATCCGAACCGGAAGCCCTATCCTTAAAAAAATGGAAGACGACAAACAGATCATGATAGTAGGCGCTGTGTATGATATGAAAACCGGGAAAGTTCAGTTTCTTTAAAAAACGGCGCTCAATAAAAACCCCTCCTTGCTTTCACAAACGGGGCTGTATTTTAAATAACGTTCTGGTTATTTCTGTTCCTCGTCGGTTGGGGTTTTGCTTTCGCCTTTTTCGTCGATGATGGTAACATCCCCCACACCACGCTGTTTGAAGGCGATTGAGGCAAAAGCCGGATTACAGAGTTCCTGCCGGTTGATTATGAACCGGTAATAAATAAGTTAAGCTGATGATTGATAATACCAGCTATTCATAAAATAAAATTTATTGATTAGTTTTATTCATGTTAAAGCCTACACTCTTATTACTATTATTAGCTCCTTTGATTTGTTTTGCTCAAATAAACATCAGCGGAAAAATTGCAAGCCAGGATAATAAAGATCCACTGGACAAAACCATTGTTTTTTTCAACAACACCAAGTTATCGGCTATTACAGGTGCAGATGGTACCTATATTGTTAAGGATGTAAAACCAGGCCAATACACGCTTACAATTTTCAAATTTGGCTATCGTGCTTACAGCCGGGTAATGCTCATAGACCATACTATTGAATTACCAGATATCTTTTTGGAACCGATACCCAAGTTGCTGGAGGTGATAAAATATGTGGAAGATTTTATTCATGCACGAGATTTGAATGATTTCACAAAGGCATTTTTAGGTTCGACTGAAAACGCTGAGCAATGTATCATCCTAAACCCCGAGGTTATCAACCTGGATTATGACCCTAAGGCCCGTGTATTACGCGGCTCGTCTAAAGATTTTATACAGATAGCTAATAAGGCACTTGGTTACCTTGTAAAATACAAACTGGATACGTTTTATTACACAGCAAAAGGCCAGGTACATTTTGAAGGCTTAACATTGTTTGATGATTTGAAGGGGACTTCGGCACAAATTAAAACATGGCAAAAGAACCGCCGCGAAGTGTACCAGGGATCATCAATGCACTTTTTCAGGGCTGTAATTGCCAACCAAGTGGATTATGAAGGGTTCAAGGTTTTAAAGCTCACCAGGAAAATCAACCCCGATTATACCCTCAAAAATAATAAACCTAAAATGTTATCCATTTTAGATAAAAAGACAAATTTAGTTATCCGCGACTTTATAAGCCGTACCAATCAGCGGGGATTATTTGCCATGACTTTTACCGATTGCCTGTACATTATGTACACCAAAAAACACGACTATTTTAACAACAACAATCTTGATTTGCCTCCGGGCGCGCCAAGTTACCCGGCAAGTACGGTAACACTTACCGAGCCTCATGCTTTTTTTGACAACAATGGTGTGATAACAGATCCGAACAGCCTTATCATGGAAGGCATGTGGGGGCTAAGCCGCATTGCCGATTTATTACCGCTCGATTATGAGCCTGTGGTACAAAAGTAAATCTATCACATATCCGCCATTTCGAGGCACTCGTAAAGATGATCTTCTTTTATTACCACCCAATAAAAAAACCCCGCCTGCTTGTGCAAACGGGGTTGTATTTTTAAATAAGGCTTTACTTATTTGGTTTCCTCTTCGGTTGGGGTTTTGCTTTCGCCTTTTTCGTCGATGATGGTGATCTGGCTGGTTTCTTTGTCGAAATCAACCTTCATAATATCACCTTCGCTCAATTCACCTTTCAGTATCTCTTCGGCAATTGGATCTTCCAAATATTTCTGGATAGCGCGTTTTAACGGACGTGCGCCAAATTGCGAATCGTAACCTTTTTCGGCAATGAATTCCTTAGCGGCTTCAGTAAGCTCGATTTTGTATCCCAGGCCATTTACACGGCTAAACAGGAATGCCAACTCAATATCGATGATCTTGAATATCTCGTCTTTACCTAATGAGTTAAACACAATAACATCATCAATACGGTTCAAAAACTCAGGGGCGAAAGCACGTTTCAAAGCGTTCTCGATAACACCTCTTGAATGTGTATCGGCCTGTAAGTTTTTAGCATTGGTGCTGAAACCTACACCCTGCCCAAAGTCTTTCAACTGGCGGGCGCCGATGTTCGATGTCATGATGATAATGGTGTTCCTGAAATCAACCTTGCGGCCCAATGAATCGGTTAGCTGGCCTTCATCCAATACCTGTAACAATATATTGAATACATCCGGGTGAGCTTTTTCAATCTCATCCAGCAACACTACAGCATATGGTTTACGACGTACTTTTTCGGTCAGTTGGCCACCTTCTTCGTAACCTACGTAGCCCGGAGGCGCTCCTACTAAACGTGATACCGCAAATTTTTCCATGTACTCGCTCATATCAATTTGTATCAGCGCGTCTTCGGTATCAAACATAAAGCGGGCAAGCTCTTTGGCAAGCTCGGTTTTACCTACACCTGTTGGGCCTAAGAAAATGAACGAGCCAATTGGCTTTTTAGGATCTTTTAAGCCTGCACGTGTACGTTGTATGGCACGGGTTAACTTTTTGATAGCATCGTCCTGGCCAATAATTTTGCTGGCAACAGTATCTGCCATATTCAATAGCTTCTGGCTATCTGCCTGGCCTACCCTTTGTACAGGGATGCCGGTCATCATAGATACTACTTCGGCAACATTATCTTCGGTTACGGTATAACGTTTTGATTTGGTTTCGGCCTCCCAAATGGCTTTAGCCTGGTCAAGCTCGGCAATCAAATTCTTTTCGGTATCGCGTAACTGCGCAGCTTCTTCGTATTTCTGGCTTCTTACAACCTTGTTTTTCTCAATCTTAATCTGCTCAATCTTCTGCTCAATATCCAGTATATTTTGAGGCACGTGGATATTGGTTAAGTGAACGCGCGACCCCGATTCGTCCAAAGCATCGATAGCCTTATCCGGTAAAAACCTATCGGTAATGTAACGGGTGGTTAAGTTAACGCAGGCATTGATAGCTTCCGGGGTGTAAGTTACACCATGGTGCTCTTCGTATTTCTCTTTAATGCGATTCAGTATCTCGATAGTTTCAACAGGGGTAGCTGGCTCAACCATTACTTTTTGGAAACGACGATCCAAAGCGCCATCTTTTTCGATGTACTGGCGGTACTCATCTAAAGTGGTTGCGCCAATGCATTGAATTTCGCCCCTTGCCAAAGCAGGTTTAAACATATTTGATGCATCAAGCGAGCCAGAAGCACCACCTGCACCAACTATAGTATGAATTTCATCAATAAATAAAATTACATCAGGAGATTTTTCCAGTTCGTTCATTACCGCCTTCATACGCTCTTCAAACTGGCCACGGTATTTTGTACCTGCCACCAATGAGGCTAAATCAAGCGTTACCACGCGTTTGTTAAACAATACACGCGATACTTTACGCTGTACAATGCGCAGGGCAAGGCCTTCGGCAATAGCCGATTTACCCACACCCGGCTCACCTATTAGTATAGGGTTGTTCTTTTTACGGCGCGACAGGATTTGCGATACCCGCTCAATCTCTTTTTCGCGCCCTACAATCGGGTCAAGTTTCCCATCTTCGGCGGCACGGGTTAAATCGCGGCCAAAGTTGTCCAATACCGGTGTTTTTGATTTAATGTCAGATACCTTTTTAGGCTGGCTGAATGATTCTTCTTCTTTAAAGTCGTCATCGCCGCCGGTTGGTGATCCGGGCATTTCGTCGGTTACATCGTTTTTATGTGATTCCACTTCACCTTTAAACACCTCGTAGTTTACGTTAAACTGTACCAATATCTGCGATGCGATATTATCCTCATCGCGTAATATGGATAGCAGCAGGTGCTCGGTTCCAATTACATCACTTTTAAATATTTTGGCTTCCAGATAAGTAATTTTTAATACTTTTTCGGCTTGCTTGGTCAGGGGGATGCTGCCTATGTGTACATTGGTTCCAATGGTACCTTTAACGGCATCTTCCACAGCACGGCGAAGCTTTGCAGTATCAACGTTCAAACCTTTCAGCAATTTAATTGCTACGCCATCACCATCCCTGATGAGGCCCAGTAAAAGATGCTCTGTTCCTATATAGTCGTGCCCAAGGCGCAATGCCTCTTCTCTGCTGTATTGAATGACATCTTTAACCCTCGGCGAAAATTTAGCTTCCATATATACCTTTCAATTATTATGAACGCCGCAATCTATAAATTTTGTTTTTACAAACCCGACGCACGGTTTAACATTTATCAACAATATTGCCAACATTTAACACTTTGCAGAAACAGACATTGATATGATACGCAAGCTATTAAAGTTTGGGTTTAAACAATAATTTTTATCAAAAAATCCAACAATCACCTAATTTTTTTACAATATACGAACGAAACTCACCATTTTGATACAAAAAATTCAAAATAGTTTAAACATTGTGTTAATAAATTATCACGATAGCAACAAAACAGGCATTTCGTCATAACATATGCCATAAAGGCATTAACATAATATTTACCTTGTGTTCATCTATATGTACKCAAATACAAGCAAAACAGTTGCCATTTTACTGTGTTAAACGCAATTAAATACTTACAAGTATGTTTAAAGTAACATGGATTTGTATTTGGCAGTAAATATTTTTTCTGCCACCGGTTTTTAAGCGAATCCACCAATTTTATTCATATTTGTTGCGATATTCATCCTATCGTGCAAGACAAACCTTAAGATAAGAAAAATGTCATTTCGAACGAGGTACGAGGAGAAATCTTAAACAACTTGCCAAGTGCGCTTTGTATTTCGCAGGCATGGCGTACAAGATTTCTCCTCACCCCCGAGCACCAGGCCCCCAGGCTCGTTCGAAATGACACCTTTTTATTTTTGTTTAAACGATAGCATAACATCAGCATTTCAAATCAATTATAATGGCAGACGAAAAGATCATTTTTTCAATGGCTGGGGTTAGCAAAGTTTATCCCCCGCAAAAAACAGTATTAAAAAACATTTACCTATCGTTTTTTTATGGCGCCAAAATCGGCGTTATCGGCTTAAATGGTTCGGGTAAATCATCGTTATTAAAAATTATTGCAGGCATTGATAAAACCAATATAGGCGAGGTTGTTTTTTCGCCGGGCTATACCGTTGGTTACCTGAGCCAGGAGCCCGAGCTTGATCCTGAGAAAACCGTACGCGAAATTGTGGAAGAAGGCGTTGCCGAAACCACGGCCTTATTAAAGGAGTACGAAGAGATAAACGAAAAATTTGGCCTGGAAGAGTATTATGGCGATGCCGATAAAATGGACAAGCTGATGAACCGCCAGGGCGAATTGCAGGACCAGATTGACGCCGTAAACGCATGGGAACTGGACACCAAACTGGAACGCGCCATGGACGCCCTGCGCTGCCCGGAGCCGGATACCAAAATTTCGGTATTATCGGGAGGTGAGCGCCGCCGCGTGGCCTTGTGCCGCCTTTTATTAAAGGAACCGGATGTGTTACTGTTAGATGAGCCTACCAACCACCTGGATGCCGAATCGATAGATTGGCTGGAGCAACATTTACAACAATATAAAGGTACCGTTATAGCCGTGACACATGATAGATATTTCCTGGATAACGTTGCCGGATGGATCCTGGAGCTTGACCGTGGAGAAGGAATCCCATGGAAGGGAAATTATTCCTCATGGTTGGATCAAAAAGCCAAACGTTTGGCCCAGGAAGATAAAACCGAAAGCAAACGCCAGAAAACCCTGGAGCGCGAACTGGAATGGGTACGCATGGGACCAAAAGGCCGCCACGCCAAATCAAAAGCACGTTTAGGCAATTACGAAAAACTGGCATCCGAAGAAACCAAGGAACGCGAAGACAAACTGGAACTGTTTATCCCCCCAGGCCCGCGTTTGGGTAATATTGTGATTGAGGCCAATGGTGTAAGTAAATCATACGGCGATAAATTATTGTTTGATAACCTGAGTTTCTCGTTACCTCCCGCAGGTATTGTGGGCATCATAGGCCCCAACGGCGCGGGTAAAACCACGTTGTTCCGCTTGATTACCGGGCAGGACCAGCCAGATGCAGGTACCTTCCGTGTAGGCCCGACGGTAGCCTTAGGTTATGTTGACCAGATGCACGACGACCTTGACCCCAACAAATCTGTTTGGGAAAACGTTACCGGCGGGTTGGAAACCATTATGGTGGGCAACAAACCCTTAAACTCGCGTGCATACGTATCCAAGTTTAACTTTAACGGCGCCGATCAGCAGAAAAAAGTAGGCGTATTATCGGGCGGCGAGCGTAACCGGGTGCACCTGTCTATCACCCTCAAAAAAGGGTCGAACGTATTGCTGCTGGATGAGCCAACCAACGATATCGACGTAAACACCTTACGTGCGCTGGAAGAAGCCCTTGAAAACTTTGGCGGCTGCGCCGTAGTGATCAGCCACGACCGCTGGTTCCTCGACCGTATTTGCACCCACATCCTTGCTTTTGAAGGCAACTCGCAGGTTTACTTCTTTGAAGGTAACTACTCCGACTACGAAGAAAACCGCAAGAAACGCTTAGGTGATGTTGCGCCGAAGAGGATTAAGTATAAGAAATTGACGGTGTAAGGAAGCCCCCTCTAAATCTCCCCCTGAAGGGGGAGACTTTTGAATTGCATAGCGAATATTCCCAGACTTACGAAGTTTTAAAAACTTCGTAAGTCTTCAAGCCAAACCTGAATCCCTTACACATCAATGAGCCAATTAAACTTTTTTATAACCCGTGACGAAACGATAAGTATATTGAACGTCCTTATCGATACAGGCGAAGTTGACATCTTTATCGGAGAATCTTTTGAGGCGGAAAAACCGGAACCCGTTACCCAAATTACAGATTCAATAGATTCCAATCGCTTTATACTCTGGCTAAAAAATGAATTTAGAGAACCGAAAGGATTTAAATTAAATCAAGGCGATAACAAAGATCGATTTATGTTTGATTATTACAAAGACCCCATCATACAATTTACCGATTGTAAAAGAACACCAACATTGATCTCGCCCGGTCGTATTTTTTATAAGGCCGGATGGGTAGAACATGAAGCACTAAGGCAGAAGCATAAAAATTGGGGCATAAGAGTATCACGTTTAATTGATAAAAGGCTCGATAAATTGAACAGCATCTGGAGAATATCTGATGATGTAAAAGATTGGGTGGTAAATGGCGGTAATTTAGAATTAGGGCCGGGTGGGAAGATTGTTTATAAAGATAACCTTACATCAATTAGGTAGGCACGGGGCAAATCAAGAACGATTAGCGCTGATCTCGATTTGCTATCTACAGAAAGTAAGTCCCTGCGCTTAAAATTAGAACTCTTCAATCAGTACTTATTTGTGAAAAAACACATTGCTCCTCTCAAACAAGTCGACAATCAACATAGTAAAATATTTTTTACTATACTATTTTTTATTGGATTGGCGTCAACCATATTTGAAATACATGTTTATCAAAAAACATTCATTCCAATATACATCCCTGTTTCCTTATATATTATTAGCGGGGTACTTTCAACACCGTTTTTTCTTAACACCCTTCGGCAAACTTTAGACGGAAGTGGATTACTCTGGCAATATGTGTTTAATACAATTTCCTGGGGAGGCGTAGTTGCCGCCCTTTTTATGGCCGTCAATTTTTACTGGGGAAAAGGAGACATATATTCTGTAACCTTGCCTATTTTACATTCAGAGCATTCCTATAGTAATAGAAATGGCTGTTATATCCTTAATATAAAAGTTGAATATGAAGAGGTGCAAAGAGATCTGGTATTTTCATGTGACACCTCAAACCTTAAAAATCTTGACATAGTCATACTCACGCTCGACAAAGGTTTACTTGGATATGATGTTATAAAAAATCAAAAGTTCTTAAAGAAGAATTAATAACTCTTCAACCCTCCGTCAAAAAAACACACTTAGTATCAATTCCTTAACTTAACTCATTAAAAAAATCCCTAACTTGCCGTTTTCTAATAAATAATACTTTAAGGCCATGACAGAGACGCTGGACATCAAGATCACCAAGACCACGCATTCCCGTTTAGCAGAAACGGATTTTGACAACTTACCTTTCGGAAAAACATTTTCTGACCACATGTTTGTGGCCGATTATGCTGATGGTGAATGGAAAAACCTGCAGGTCGTTCCCTACGGCGAGATTGGTTTAAGCCCGGCAATTTCGGCCTTACATTACGGCCAGTCATTTTTTGAAGGTTTAAAAGCCTACAAACATGCCGATGGAAAGGTTACCATTTTCCGCCCTGATAAAAACGCTATCCGTTTTAACAAATCGGCAGAAAGGCTTTGTATGCCTACCCTGCCCGAAGAAATATTTTTACAAAGTATGGCCGCCGTGGTTGACCTTGACCGCGACTGGGTGCCATCAAAACCAAACCATGCTTTATACATCCGCCCGTTCATGTTTGCTACAGACCCTTACCTGGGCGTAACGCCATCGGCAACTTACAAATACATGGTATTGTGCGGCCCGGTTGGCCCGTATTTTTCAAAAACACTGCGCGTAAAAATTGAAACCTATTACACCCGCGCTGCCGAAGGCGGTATGGGCTACGCAAAAGCTGCAGGTAACTACGGAAGTTCGATGCTGCCCGCACGCAAAGCGGCAGAAGAAGGCTTTGACCAATTGATATGGACAGATGCCAAAGAACATAAATACGTTGAAGAAATGGGTGCCGCAAACGCCATGTTTATGCTGGATGGCAAACTGATAACCGCCGAAGCAAAAGACACCATTTTAGATGGCGTAACCCGCGATACGGTTATTGCTTTGGCCAAAGAGTGGGGCATCCCGGTTGAAACCCGCAAAGTTTCGGTTGCCGAAATTATTGAAGGCGCCAAAACCGGCAAACTGACTGATGCTTTTGGCGCAGGCACAGCCGCAACCATAGCATCAGTAGGCTCTATCAGTGTTGATGGCGAGGAGTATTTCCTGAGCGATCCAAAAACACGCGAGTTTTCGCAAAAAGTATTGGCCACCCTTGATGCCATTAAATACGGCCGTGCCGAAGATACTCACAGCTGGAATTATTTGGTTGGATAATCAGGATATTGTTATAAGTTAAAAAGGTGCTCTGATAGGCACCTTTTTTGTTTGTTATCGTGCTATTACCACCCCTCATTGCGAATAATTGATTATAAAAATACGTTTTTTTTGCCAAGACTTTCGTCGTCCTCAAATCGTCAGCAGAACAGCATAGGGAGTTTTTGCAGTGTAGGGCTAAGTGCACCGGGGGCAAAATAATCCCAGCCCAGGTTTTGGCCGTTTTGCAGGGCAAAGGCCAGTGCTGCAAAGAAGCATTTCTGATGACTTGATTTTTGGTTACTTTGTATCAAGACAAAGTAACAGCCCTCCCGCGGCAATTGAGCGGGCCGATGCTGTCGTTACAACTATCTATTGGGAGTACCCAAATAGCTTTCGCTGCATAGTTTGGAGATTGCTTCGTACCTCGCAATGACGGTCTCGAGAAAGCTGTGATACCCATATATGTTATTACTGTTTTTTACAGCGTAGACTGGTGGTCACACACAATGACGATTTTATTAACCTACAAACTACAATTCCCTACCGGCTTTATCCCCTCTTTATCCTTTGTTAAAACTGGTTCACCATTTTTAAAGGTTACAATCCATATACTATCGTAATCGTCATCGAGCCAATCCATCCCTTTAACTTTAACGCCCAGGGCTTTTATTACCGGTTTAATATAGTTGTGTTCCCAAACAACCAGGATGGTGCCTTTTTTGCCTTCCAGGTCATCGGCCAGGTCTTTGGCGTCTTCCTCCTCAAACTTGGTATTAACAGGTAAGTTATATTTGCTGGCAAAGGGCGAAGCAGTCTGGAACATTCTTGCTCTTGGGGTTGTTTTACCTAGATGCAGTGCAGGTACATAAATTTGAGCGGGCAACCCAAATTTGGCTTTCAAAACTTCAGGAAGTTTAAGGGCACGATTTAGGCCTATACAGGAAAGGTTATCACCATCAGCAGGCTTCTCGGCATGCCGTATAAAAATCAGTTTAAGATTTTTGTTTTGTGCTTTAACGTTGTACGTTACCAGGCACAACAGCAATAAAACTATGGCGGGGAGTATGGCGTATCTTTTCATATAAGGCAAGATACAATTCCTGAAGTGCTGTCAAAAATTTAATCAACCGATACGGTCAATCCTTCTTGCTGAAGAATTTTACGGTATATCTCCATTTCGGTAAACGAGCCTTCCAACACTGCGCATTTGCCTTCGTTGTGTACCTTCCAGGCAATTTTCTCGGCCTGCGATTCGGAGTAATCCAGGTACTTCATCATACAATGGATCACATGGTCAAACGTGTTGAAATCATCGTTCCATAATATCAGGCGGTGAACTTCCTTAAGTCCTGCCAGTAATTCTTCGAGGGTAAATGTTTCTTCCTGTGTTTCAGTTGGCATACGTAACTACAAAATTACTCAAAAACAATAATAAAAATAGTAAAATCGTGTTCAATTCACTTAAAAACATACCCCAACGGTGTGCCTGCTACACACCGGACAATCTAAACATCATGAAAAAAATCGCTGTTTGCATTATCATCCCATTAGCAGTACAAGTTTTTGCCATTGCCACGGCAAACGCACAGGCATCAAAAAACGGCCCGACGAGGCTACAAGCCCCACCTCCAACCATAACAATAGACGGTGATGACAAAGATTGGGGCGATAGCCTGCGCTACTTTAACGAAGACCGGAAACTAAACTACGCTTTGGCTAATGACCAGGCAACCCTTTACGCCGCCATCAAAATAACCGATAAAATGGATCAGATGCGCACGCTGAATGCAGGCATCACCCTAAGCATTGATAATAAAGGTAAAAAGAAAGAAAGCTTCTCGCTCACCTTCCCCTTAGCCGAACCGGGCAGCAAACCCGATTTTGGCAAGCGCCCCGACGACAATACCGAAGTTACCCAGCAAGACCGCGACGATTTGCAGCGCGAACGCATAACCAAGCTGCGCGATATTAAGGTGGTTGGGTTTAAAGATATTGAAGGCGACATGATCACTACCTCAAATACCTACGGAATTAAAGCAGCCATTGATTATGATGCCGAAGGTAACCTCATTTATGAAATGGCCATACCCCTGAGTTTTTTTCATGCTGATGATCAATTTAAAACCGAATGGGCTTTCAATTTTAAAATAAACGGCATCCAAAAACCAAAAGGCGACGGAACGGAAAACAATGGTGAACGGCAAGGTGGCAGCATGGCCGGCAGCGGTGGTCGCGGAGGACGGGGCGGCGGTACGGGAGGTGGCGGCGGACGTGGAGGCAGAGGCGGTCGCGGAGGCGGCTTTGGCGGCGGCGGTGCCGAAGGCAGCCGCAGCGAACTATCCAAATCAACCGATTTTTGGACTAAGTTTTTTCTTAATAAAAATTAACAATTTATTACCGGGCCTGGGTTTAAACCGATCAATACCGGCTTAAACCCGGGCCTATTTTTTTAGCTGCTCCTGCATTTCCGGTATCAATTTTAATACCCACTGGTAGTACATTTTGGCAGATGGATGCAAGCCATCATTGGCCAGCAGGGTAAGATCAAACGCTGCCTGCTTTGATATAGGGGTAATATCTACATAATTAACCCCTGCCTTTTTGCTTTCATCCAGGTTGATGGCATTAAACAGGTCTATTTCGGGACCGATAACGGCATCATTGCCATTGGCAAAGGGCGTTACACCGTAATCCGGAATAGATAAAACAAATACATGCTTTTTATTGCCTCTTGCAAACTTAATGGCTATTTTTAAAACCTCCGCAAATTTCACACGGTAGTTATCTTTACTATAGCCTCCGTATTGGTCGTTAACACCAATAAGCAAGGTTACAAAATCATATGTTTTATCATTGATAGTGCTGCTTTTAATCGCAGCTATCAGCTGGTCGGTTATCCATCCGGTACGGGCTATAATCGTCGGTTCGGTTACTTTAAACCCTGGCAGAACGGCTGCAAGCTGATAAGGGAACGACTCTGCCGCGGTAACAGACTGCCCTATAGTATATGAATCGCCAAGTGCAAGGTAGCTCAGGGTATCTGTTGCAGCGCCGGTTACCGGTAATGTATCTGCAGGCGGCGGAATGGGCCCGCTATTCATGTTTTGCATCGGGTCGGTCTTTTTTGAGCACGCGGTTAGCGCGCTTATCGAAAATAAAATTAAAAATAGTGCTTTCATGACAACATCTCCATATCAAACAATACGGAAATGTGGTGCTTAAGGATTTCTTTTACTTCATTTATATTTACCTCGTAGCCAAGTTCCTGCTGCATCGAGGTTACAGCTTTATCATCAATACCGCAAGGCACAATGTTTTTAAAATAATCAAGGTTGGGATTTACGTTAAATGCCAGCCCATGCATGGTTACCCAACGGCTGCACCGCACGCCCAAAGCGCAAATTTTGCGGGCCTTTTTGTTATCAGCATCAAACCAAACACCAGTGTAACCTGGGTAACGGCCGGCCTTTAAACCATAATCGGCCAGGGTTAATATTACAGCCTCCTCCAGCGTGCGCAGGTACAGGTGAATATCGGTAAAAAAATTATCAAGGTCCAATATCGGGTATGATACTATCTGCCCCGGACCATGATAGGTAATATCACCGCCGCGGTTAATAGGATAGTAAACGGCCTGTTTTTCTTTCAGCCCGGCTTCATCCAATAGTAAATGCTCGGCTTTGCCGCTTTTGCCTAAGGTATATACATGGGGATGTTCGCAAAAAACAAGGTAATTGAAGGTTTCGTCGGCTTCAAAGGGGTCAAATACATCGGCAGGCACCAATGTTTTAGCTGCCTCGGCATAAGCCAGCTCGTTATTACGGTTATCAAGCTTGGTTTTTACCGTTGCAGCAAACAGGTCTTCCTGCCTGCCCCAGGCCTGCTGGTAATCTATCAGGCCCCAATCCTGGAAAAATACTTTCTTATTCTTCATCACTTATCTTCTTTTACGTAGCCAATCATATAATCGGCGTATTGCATATAGCCAACTGTGTAGTCCAAATTAAGTTCATTTTTATGCAAATTGGCATTCAGCACGCCGTGGTGTTCAAAGTTAAAAGGCTCTAAAAAAATGTTATCGGCAAATGATACTTCTTTTTGCCCGTTGCATTTATAAACGGCTTCTTTGGCGCACCAGCAAACATAAAGGTGTTCTATTTTTTTATCCCCGCCAATAAAAGCAAGCTCATCTGGGCGCATAAACTTAGGGGCTATACGCTCAACTTTTTCTTTTATCTGTTCAATGTCAATGCCTACCTTATGAGTTTTACTGATCATCACCGCGGCATAATCAAACGAGTGACTCAGCGAGATATGGTATGGCAGGTTTACCAGGTAAGGTTTGCCATGTACGTCAACTTTGCAATCAATATACTCATCAGTACTCAGCATTTTACGCAACAATACGCGGGTACCCAACCAGTGCAGGTAACGCTTACTATGGCTTAGCTTTTCAACATACGCTTTCTCGGCTTCATCCAATTGCAATTGTTTGTACAGGTCATCAGCCTGCTCCTCTATTTTCCAGAGTGCAAACTCAGTATCATCATCAATACGCTGCCGGTACGCTATCGCCATAAAAGTAAAATTGCAAAATCGGACGCAAACTTATGCCAAATAAATTTAATTATAATAATTGCCATATCATATTCATAAACGATTGATTTTTAATTAACTGTATACCAAATTCTATTCAACAATCAATTTCAACAATGTTTGGTTGTTTACTATTGCCTGTTGCGGTAATTAGTCATATTTTCGCCCCTCATCAAATTTTGCTATGATATTATCTGACAAGCGCATCCTCGAAGAAATAGAAAAAGGGACCATCATTATTGAACCATTTGCGCGTGAGCAACTTGGCACAAACTCCTACGATGTGCATTTGAGTAAACACCTGGCTACTTACCGCGATAGGGTACTTGATGCCAAAAAACATAACGAGATTGATGCCTTTGAGATACCTAAAGAGGGCTTTGTACTGCAGCCCAACACCCTTTACCTGGGCGTAACGGTAGAATATACCGAAACCCATAAACATGTACCCTTTTTGGAAGGAAAATCGAGCACCGGCCGCTTGGGTATTGATATACACGCCACAGCCGGCAAAGGCGATGTTGGTTTTTGCAACACCTGGACACTTGAAATATCATGCGCCCAACCCGTGCGCGTATACGCCGGCATGCCCATTGGCCAGCTGATATATTTTGTTGTTGAAGGCGAAATTGAAACCCTGTATAACACCAAAAACAACGCCAAATACAACAACCCTACCACCCGCCCGGTTGAAAGTATGATGTGGAAGAATAAGTTTTAGGACGTTGTAAGTTGGACGTGGTACGTTGGACGTTTTTTTGGGCTAATTAACCTTTAGTCGTAAGAAATATGTTCGCTTTTTTTTCTGACTGATTAAACCTTTACCTAAACCAACAGTCAAACCGCCAACTATCCAAAACCTTTACCCATGAAAAACAAAAACCATAACTTTAAGCTCCGTTCTTTCAACGTAAAACTTATAACGTAATACGTAAAACCTAAACCGCCTGCCTCCCTTCCCGTAACACACTTGTTATAATATTATTATAATATTTTCCGTAGATTGAAAATTATTTACCTGATGAAAAACAAACGTCTTTTTACCGGTTTATTGATAACTGTTATTGCTACAGCTATATTGAGTTTTAAAGGGCCGGGCGAAGAGCTGCTGCACAAAATGGTCGACCAGCTTTATAAATGGCGGGCCGAGCATCCGCAGGAAAAAGTTTACCTGCAATTTGATAAACCAGGTTATGCCATTGGCGATGACATCTGGTTTAAAGCTTATGTAACTATCGGCAGCAAACACCAGCTCTCGGCACTAAGTGAGATTTTGAATGTAGACCTGATTGACGAAAACGACTCTGTAAAACGAAGCATCAAACTCCCGCTTATCAGCGGCCTGGCCAGCGGCGATTTTGCCCTTGCCGATTCGATGAAAGAAGGCAACTACCGCATTCGCGCTTATACCAACTGGATGCGTAACGAAAGCGATGTTTATTTTTTTGATAAAACCATCACCGTTACAAATAGCATCAGCAATAACGTTTTTACTAAAACTGCGTTTACTTATTCCACTCAAAACGGCAAACAAAAGGTAAGCGCACTTATTAGCTATAGCAACATTAACGGCGAACCTTATGTGGCTAAAGAGGTAAGCTATCACATACAACTAAACGGGAAAACCGTTTTTAAAGGCAAGGGGATTACTGATGATAAAGGCAATATTGATGCAAGCTTTATAAATACAACTAACGATTTAGCCGCCACCGGCCAAATACTAACCACCATTAAATATGCCGAGAAGAAAATGGCCGAGAAAGCCATTGCCATAAAGGCAGTATCCAACAAAATTGATGTTCAGTTTTTTCCCGAAGGCGGCAGCCTTATTAATGGGGTAAATTCAAAAATAGCATTTAAGGCTATTGGCGCCGATGGTTTGGGGGTAGATGTAAAGGGTACTATAGTAGATGAGCAAAACCAGTTAACTGCCAATTTTAATAGTACTCACCTGGGTATGGGTGTTTTCAAATTTCTGCCGACGACGGGAAAAACTTACAAGGCACGCATTACCTATCCCGACGGAACTGAAGGAATATTTGATTTGCCCAAGGCGGTTGATAACGCGTACTCCTTAGCTATTGACAATTCATATGACGACAATATTTTGATTAAAATACTGCCGGGCAAAGATTTGTTAGATAGTGCTACACCTACAGCCGGGCTTTTGCTGGTAGCGCAGGTGGGCGGCGAGATTTATTACGCAGGCAACAGTGCCGATGGCGGAAAGACTTTTACCGCCGAAGTACCCAAAAGCAAATTCCCTTCGGGTATTGTGCAATTCACTTTATTTTCAGATAAGGGCGAGCCGCTAAACGAGCGCCTGGTTTTTGTAAAAAATAACGACGATTTAAAACTGTCGTTATCTGCCGATAAGAAGAAGTATGCCCCCCGCGAAAAAGTGACCATTAGCCTGAACGCCAAAAACGTAGAGGATAAACCTGTAAGCGCCAGCTTCTCGGCCGCGGTTATAGATCTGTCGAAAGTTTCGGTTGATGAAACGGCAGAAGAAAGCATTTTATCAAACATCCTGCTTACATCCGATTTAAAAGGTTATATCGAAAAACCAGGCTACTACTTTCACAACGCAAGCGCCCAAACCGACCTTGATGCCCTGCTCCTTACCCAGGGCTATCGCCGTTTTGAATGGAAAAAAATATTGAATGACAGTTTTAGCCCTATAGTTTACAAACCCGAAAAAACTTTACAGGTATCGGGCCATTTGAAAACTTTTGGCGGCAAGGCGGTTGTGGGTGGTAAAGTGACTTTATTCACCACATCAGGAGGCATTTTTATTCTCGATACGGTATCTGACGACAAAGGAAACTTTGTTTTTAAAGACCTGGTGTTCAGGGACAGCATTCGTTTTGTAGTACAGGCACGCACGGCCAAAGACCGCAAAAACCTGGAAATTGAGCTTGATAATATTGCCCCGCAAGCCGTTGGCAAAAACAAAAACGCACCCGATGTACAGGTAAACATCAGCGATGGACAGTCAGTGTACCTTAAAAACAGTAAAAGCAAGTTTAATGAGGATATTAAATATGGTATTGGCAACCATACCATTGTTTTAAAAGAAGTGTTTATAAAAGACGTGAAGGATAAAAAAGACCTGATTAAAAACTCTAACAATTTAAATGGTGCCGGCAATGCCGACCAGGTACTTACTTACAAGGACTTTCAAAACATGGGTGGCACGTTTACCAATGCCTTACAAATGAAAATATTTGGGGTGATTTTCAAAAATGGGGTGCCCTACTCAACCCGCAGCCAAAACCAGCCCATGACCATTATGGTTGATGGCGTTGAGGTTGAAGGCGATTATTTAAATAACTTAACCACAAGTGACGTTGAAGGGGTGGAAGTTTTACGTACGATAGGCAATACGGCAATTTATGGTTTCCGTGGCGGCGGTGGCGTTTTGGTTATCACTACCAGGCGGGGCGGCGATGGCTCTGTTTACAACCGCTATGCGCCAGGTGTAGTAACCTATGCACCAAAGGGATATTATAAAGCCCGCGAATTTTATTCGCCGGCATATGACGATCCTAAAACCAATACACAGATGCAGGATTTACGCTCAACGATATACTGGAAACCTAATATTATAACGGATAAAGATGGCAATGCCACATTCTCGTTCTTTAATGCCGATGCAAAAGCCACTTACCGCATTTTAATTGAAGGGATTGATGTTGAGGGTAACCTTGGCCGGCAGGTTTATACCTATAAGGTGGAGTAAACCGGGTTGGTAGCAGTTCATTCATTGCGTACGTATCCAGAATGGTACATTTATTTTTTTAAAATGAAACTTAGCCTAACCTTCATTTTCCTGTTTACTTTATTTTACGCATTGAACAGCCTTGCCCAAACCGATTCGGCGTTTTTGGCGCGCACGGTCAATTCGCTCGAAAAATATTCATTGGCAAATCCGGTAGAGAAAGTTCATCTGCACTTTGATAAACAAGGGTATATGCCCGGCGATACCATTTGGTTTAAGGCTTATGTAGTAACCGGCGAAAACCACTCCTTATCGGCAATCAGCAATGTGGTGCATGTTGAATTACTTACGGCAAAAGATTCGGTAATAAGCCGGATGGCCATGCCTTTAAGCTCGGGCATAGGCTGGGGCGATATTGCCTTGCCCGCCTTATTAAAAACGGGTAAATATCAATTAAGGGCGTATACTAATTGGATGCGTAACGATGGTCCGGCATATTTCTTTAGCCAACAGATAAGCATAGGCGATTTACAAACGGTAAAGGCAAAAAAACAAAATATAACGGCTAAGCCCGATGTGCAGTTTTTCCCGGAGGGAGGCCTACTCATTAACGGCCTGCGATCAAAAGTAGCCGTAAAGTCGGTAGATGAAAAAGGACTGGGCGAAGACTTGGAAGGATTAGTAACAGATAATGACGACAATGAAGTAGCGGAATTTAAAACCCATCATTTGGGGATGGGGGTATTTGCTATTACACCAACAGCAGGCAAACTTTATAAAGTTAAAATAACGTGTAAAAATGGTAGCCGGTATAGCTTTGATTTACCAAAAGCACGTGACGATGGTTTTGCCATCGCCATTAATAATACACAGGCAGATAGTTTAAGTGTGCGCATAGTTGCCTCAAATAAACTATTTGAAACTCAAAAAAGCACAGGCTATTACCTGCTTGCACAATCGGGTGGTAAAATTTTTTATACAGCCGCCTTCAGGCTGGCGGCACAAAGCTTCAATACTGTTATCGATAAAAAACGTTTCCCGACGGGGATAACACGATTTACACTATTTGCTGCTAATGGCGAACCGCTTAACGAACGTGTAGTCTTTATCCAAAATAACGATGCGCTCAAACTCAACATAACACCGGTAAGCAAACCCTTAACAGCCAGGCAAAAGGTACAACTTAGCTTAGATGCTAAAACTGCCAATGGTAGCAATATTACCGGAAGCTTTTCGGTATCTGTGATCAACGAAGATTTTATACCTGTGGATGAATTGTCAGAAAACACGATCCTGAACAATTTGCTACTTACTTCGGATATTAACGGGTATATCGAGCAGCCCAACTATTACTTTACTGATATAACCGATAAAACCCGGGCCGACCTGGATATTTTGATGCTTACGCAAGGTTATCGTCGTTTTGAATGGAAACAGGTATTAGCTAATAAAGATCAACAACCGCTATTTGAAGCCGAAAAATCACTGCAGATTTCCGGATACGTAAAAACCTTAGATGGCAAACCGGTACCTAACGGCAAAGTAAAGCTGTTAACAACCAAAGCGGGCATTTTTATGTTGGATACCGTAACCAATGAAAACGGAAAATTCAGCTTTAACAGGCTTCCTGAGGATAGTGCCCGGTACGTAATACAGGCCCGCACTGATAAGGATAAAAAAAATGTAATGGTTGTGCTTGATACGCTATCCGGCTATAAATCATTGCCGTTTAGAAACACATCCGGCGAAAAGGATACGATAAAAGAATTATCTACTTACCAAAAGCAGGTTAAACAACAACTCAAACTAAGCTTAGATAAGCGCACTATACAGCTTAAAGAAGTGGTGATAAAAGACAAAAAGGATGCGCCAAAAGACATTTTTAGCCATGCAGAACATCCCGACCAGGTGATAAACGATTTTCCGAAAGAGCCGACCGGAGAAAGCCTGAGTACTTTTTTGGGCGTACGCCTGCGTGGTATCGAGATGAGGAGCTCGGCGGAAGGCGCTTCCTTTTATACTGCACGATCTATAGCTAAATATTACCCAAACCCGCCACCAATGACGGTAAAGCTTGACGGAAGTATAATTGACCCTGCCATTTTTAGCACCCTATTACTAACAGATATTGAAAGTGCCGAAGTGATAAGAACAACCGGGCAAATGGATATGACAACAGGCGCAAGGGAAGTACTTTACCTGATTTCAAGGAAACATTCGGGCGCAGTAATTAAACAATCAACTCCAGATGTTATCACATACCAATCAAACGGATTATACAAAGCAAGGGAGTTTTATTCGCCCAAATATGATAAGAACAATGAGAGCAACTCAAAGCCCGATTTGCGGACAACCATTTATTGGAACCCAACCGTTATTGTTGACAAAGGCGCTACCGAATTTGAGTTTTTTAACGCCGATACCAAAGGCACTTACCGCGTAACCGTGGAAGGAATTGATGCCGATGGTAATCTGGGCAGAGTTGTATACAGATATAATGTTGAGTAAATGATGCTCTTTCAAGCCTCCGAAATCAACCCTTTTGACCACATTGCCTCTTTATCTATCATTTGCATATCTGAAATCTGCACATTTGCACATCATTAGCTAACACTCCGGCAAACTGATAGGTATATTAATAGCCAGCCCGCCATCGGATGTTTCTTTATACTTAGAATTCATATCAAGCGCAGTTTGCCACATTGTTCTCACTACGGCATCAAGACTTACTTTAGCTTTTTCGGGATTACTTTGCAGCGCTAACTGCGAAGCCGTAATGGCTTTTATGGCCCCCATGGTATTACGTTCGATGCAGGGGATTTGCACCAGGCCGCCAATAGGATCGCAGGTAAGGCCGAGGTGATGTTCCATGGCTATTTCGGCAGCCATGAGTACCTGGCGTTGCGTGCCGCCAAGGCACTCGGTCAGAGCAGCCGCAGCCATAGCCGATGAAACGCCGATTTCGGCCTGGCAACCGCCCATCGCGGCGGATATCGTAGCCCCTTTTTTAAAGATGCTGCCAATCTCGGATGCGGTTAGTAAAAACTGGATGATCTTCTCATCGGTATTACCCTCACAAAAAACAATATAGTATTGTAATACGGCTGGGATAACGCCGGCGGCCCCGTTTGTAGGTGCGGTAACTACTCGGCCAAATGAAGCATTTTCTTCATTCACTGCCAGCGCAAAGCAGCTTACCCAATCCAATATATTTTTAAAACTATCGCCTGTTTGTCGTATAGCGATAATCCATTCCTCGTAATTATTGTAAGGCCGGTTACCCAGTAGTTTGGCATTTAGTTTGAAAGCCCTGCGGGCAACATTTAATCCCCCGGGTAACTGGCCGGTAGTATGACAGCCACGATACATGCATTCTTTTAGCGCATTAAAAATATGGAGTACACCGGCACGTGTTTCATGTTCGCTACGCCAGGCCAGTTCGTTTTCCATAACCACTTCTGAAATGCGAAGGCCGGTTTTTATGCACCAATGCAATAAATCGGCAGCAGTATCAATCGGGAACGGCAGATCGACCTCATGTTTTGACTGGGCTGATGCACCATCCTTAACTACAAATCCTCCGCCTATGGAGTAGTAGGTTTCGGATATCGCTTTGCCATTACTCAAAAACGCCTGAAAAGTGACAGCATTAGGGTGAAAAGGCAAACTTTCGTTAAACAAAAACAGCAGGTCGTCAATTACCGAAAATTCAATTTCTTTAACCCCACCCAATATCAATTTATGCGAAGAGGCAATATGGTCAATTTTCGGGGTAATCTGGTCAACCTCAAAAGTTACGGGATCATCTCCGCTTAGGCCCAGCAGTACGGCAATATCAGTGCCATGCCCCCTGCCTGTTTTTGCTAAAGAGCCATAAAGCAGTATTTGCACCTGGTTAACAACCGGCAGCACCTCCTGTAGTTGCAACGATAGTACAAACTGCTGGGCGGCACGCCAGGGCCCAAGGGTATGCGAGCTTGATGGCCCTATCCCTATCTTAAACATATCAAATACCGAAATTTGCTCCCTTACCATTGGCGTCAAATTTAAAAATAATAAGCTAACCAAGCTTTGTAATAAATATGATGGAGCGCTTAATTTTTGTTTAAAAAATTTATATTTTGCAACAACTAAAACTTATAAAAACACTCAAACCTTAAAAACATGGAAAACTACGATCCGTCAAATCCCGGGGCGCCTTTTATTTTTGCTATTATGGGTATCTTTATGATTCCCGGGCTTATAGCTGGTGTAATTTGCGCTATTGGTATGTGGAAGATATTTGAAAAAGCAGGCAAGCCTGGCTGGGCTTCATTAATTCCCATCTACAATTTAATTGTCTTACTAGAAATTATCGGGAAACCAATGTGGTGGTTAATTGTAATATTTTTTCCATGTACCAGTTTCATCTTTGCTATTTGGGCTTTGAATTTATTGAGTAAAAGTTTTGGGCAAAGTGAGGGCTTTACCGTTGGCATGATTCTGTTACCTTACATATTCTTCCCGATTCTGGGTTTCGGAAAGTATCAATACATAGGCCCCGCAGGTGCTGGTTTTGCGGGCTTCCAACCATATGATCCTTCAAAAGATTATCAGGATCCGTTTAATCCTAATACGCCACCGCAAGCTTAATGCTGCCTAATTATAGCACATTACCATTATTTTGCAGTCAGTTGGGTTTTATCCACTGGCTGCAAAATCATTTAATACCCTGCCCATTTAAATATTTAACGGGGATTGATTGCCCCGGCTGCGGCTTTCAGCGTTCCGTAGTTGCCCTTGTACAAGGCGATTTACATAAAAGCCTTGTATTATACCCTCCTGCCATTCCCCTCATTTTATTTTTTGCTTACGGCATCGCCGATAGTTATTTTAAACTCGACACCAAAAAGTTCGCGGTAAAAAAAATCTTGTTTATGATTGTTGGCAGTATAGTACTTATCAGTTACTGCATTAAAATGTATGGCATTTACCTACATTACAGCACATCTGCCTGAGCTACAATGTGGCTGTAATCTTTTATAATAGTTTGCAAAAACAACATATCGTTCATTTCGGCTGGCGGAGTTATCCCTAAAAGATCTTTGATGCGCTGTGCCATATTAAACACCAACACGCTGTTGCGATTTTTAATGTAGCTGTTTATTACCTCATTTATCAATTCAATATCTTTATCGTTAAGGCTGGCAGCAGCAGCAAAAACCGGCTGGTAATCATCGGCAGAGGGGCTGAAAGCTATATTATTGATTTTTGTACGTGCCTGGGTGCGGATGAGTGTAGTACCGGCAACCATATCGCCTACGCGCTGCGATTTATCAGATACGGCTACACTTATCAACCCACACAAATGCATTGTGCCGGGGAAAAAATCAATGATCCTGAACAGCCAGCGTAACAAGTATTGGCTAAACCTTGGCCGGGCTCCGTCAAGGCTTATCACTTTTATTTTCATGATGCGCTTACCAACACTTTGCCCGTTCATGGCAATTTCGCAAGCCAAATCATAAAACACGTATAGTGATGCATATATAATCACCAAAACGCCAATTAGTGCGCCTTCGGAATTTAGGATGTTTAACATCGACATCACGATCATTGCAGCAATGAATATCACTATAAACATGGCCATGTCAATCAGGTAAGCAACAATACGTTCGCCCAGGCCGGCAACTTCGTAGTCAATATCAATGTTTTGTGATGTGGTTATCCTTATAGTTTGCATATCATCAAATATAAACGCTAATTATGTTTTTTTTAGTTGTTATATATCGCATTTGTAATTATTTTAACAAAATATTTCAATGTTGGATAACTGATGCGCGAACCTCTTTTTGTAAAACAAAACGCTGCCAAATGGAGCAGCTTTGAACAATCGCCAACAGACGATCCTGATGAGCTTGCCGAAAGGTTTATCCAAATAACCGACGACCTTGCTTACGCCAAAACATTTTACCCAAAATCAAAAACCACAGCTTACCTTAACGGGCTGGCAGCTGGTTTACACCAATCCATCTACAAAAACAAAAGCGAAAAAAGCAACCGTTTCTTAACCTTTTGGAAATACGAATTGCCCATTTTGTTTAAAACCTACCAAAGGCCGCTGTTGTACTCATTTATATTTTTCATCATTTTTTGTTCTATAGGTGCCTTATCGGCAAAATATGATGAAAACTTTGTGCGCCTTATCCTGGGCGATGGATATGTAGATATGACCAATGCCAACATTGCCAAAGGCGATCCGTTTGGTGTATACAAACAAGGCGGCGAAACCCTGATGTTTCTGGCGATAGCAGCCAACAACATCTATGTATCGCTGGTTACTTTTGTAAGTGGTGTTATATTTTCTGTCGGATCAATATACTTTCTGTTCCGTAACGGGCTGATGCTGGGATCGTTTCAATATTATTTTTTCAGCAAGGGATTGGGCTTAAAATCAATCCTGGTGGTGTGGATACACGGCACTTTGGAAATTTCGGCTATCATGATAGCCGGTGCTGCAGGCATTATTTTAGGCAACAGTCTTTTGTTCCCTAAAACGTATACCCGCATGGTATCCTTAAAAAGAGGGGCTAAAGATGGCATGAAAGTAGCTATTGGCATAGTACCAATTTTAATTGTGGCCGCCTTTTTTGAAGGTTTTGTAACCCGCCATACCGAAATGCCCCTTTGGCTTAGCGTTACCATTTTAACATCGTCATTATTGTTTATCATTTGGTATGTAATTATATACCCTAATAAAATTTATAAAACCCTAAACCACAATGCAACCAAAAATTGAATTAGCTAAAACCCGCGATTTTGGCGAAATAATAAGCGACACATTTCTTTTTATTAAGCAAAACCTAAAACCCCTGCTTAAATACTTTTTCACGTTTTGCGGTATTTTTATAGTAGCAGCAACCATTAGCGCTTGCCTGATGCAGCTAAAAATGACCACTAATTTTAATAACCTTTCCAGCGGGGCCTATACTAACCAGTACGCGCCATCCTTTTTTAATTTTTTGGGAACCGAGTTTGTATTAACTATGGTGTTTACCCTATTAAGTATTACGGCCATAATAGTTACTGTTTTTTGCTATATGGCTTTGTATAAAGAAAAGGGCAACCAGGTGCCTGCAGCCGAAGAGATGTGGGGTTATATCAAATTTTATTTTCTGAAAATATTGGGCAGCTCAATATTGATCAACCTCCTGCTGGTGGTTGGTTTTGTATTTTGTTTGATCCCTGGTATATACATGTCGCCTATCCTGGCATTAGTGGCCCCCATTATGATCATGGAAAACACCAGTTTTGGCTACGCTTTTAACCGCAGCTTTGTTTTGATAAAGGAAAACTGGTGGGCAACTTTTGGCGCATTGATAGTTACCTGGATAATATTTTCAGTATGCCGCGCCATTATAGTTATTCCGGTTACCATAGTTAATGCTGTCAGTTTAGTAACACATGTTAAGGGAGGTGCCCATTTTTCTATTGTTGCCGCTGTAATTGGAGCGGCACTTCAGCAAGTGTGCCAGGTATTCATCATCATCCCTATAGTTAGCCTTTGCCTTTGCTATTTCAATTTAACCGAAAGTAAAGATGGCACCAGCCTATTAAACAGGATAAACCAAGTGGGCACCATAACGCCCGACAATGATTTACCGCTTGAAGAATATTAATATGCTGCGCCTGCTCTGCTTTATATTTTTTTCATTCGCTGTTCCCGTTCATTCAGTTAAAGGTGTTGTTCCTATTAAAAAGAGCACTAAACCTTTGGTACTGAAGCTGGACACCCAACAGGTAAATGTGCGCCACCTGGATAGCACAGCTATTAAAGCCTTCAGCAAACTCCCCGAGTTTAAATACGATGAAGAAATACAAAAAGACCCTTCATGGTGGACCCGCTTTTGGCATTGGTTTTGGACCTGGCTTAAAAACCTGTTTAAACCAGCAAAAATTTCGGATAATAAAGTGAACCCGTTTTTCCAGGTGCTGTTATATGTACTGCAGTATCTTTTCATAGGCGCAGGGCTGGCGGCTGTGGTTTTCCTGGTTCTCAAGCTGGCTGGTATTGATTTACTACATGTTTTCAGGCGCAAATCAATGGGGGCAAATTTACCCTACCAGGAATCATTGGAAAACATCCACGACATCAATTTTGACGACGAACTGGAGCGGGCTATCGCGCAGCATAATTACCGCCTGGCTGTAAGGCTGCTGTATTTAAAATGCCTGAAACAGCTTAGCGATGCCGACCTTATTAAATGGCAGATAGATAAAACAAACAATGCCTACATTAATGAATTAACCAACCCCAATCAGCGCCAGGTATTTAAAACCCTAACCCTGCAGTTTGAATATATTTGGTATGGCGAATTTGGCATTGATGCCTCCGTTTTTAAAAACATCAGTACATTATTTACAGATTTTAAAAAGGAGATATCATGAAGGATTTTAAAATCTACATTTCAATTGCCAGTATCCTGCTTATAGTATACCTTGTTGCGCAATACAATAAACCCAACGCTATTAACTGGCAATCAACACTTGCCAAGAATGATAAAATTCCGTTTGGTACTTATATTTTGCATAACCAGCTTGAAAAGCTTTTTCCTGACGCCGAAATTGCCAATACCAACAAATCCATTTACAACGTTTTCCACAACGATAGCCTGCAGCAGGGTAATTACATCATTATAGCCAAAAGCATAAAACTCAATAAATTTGATTTTGACGAAATGATGAAGTACGTTAAAGCAGGCAACTCGGTGTTTATGTCGGCATTTAACTGGAGTGGCTACCTTGCCGATTCGCTAAAAATTGAGTCACAGGCCGAGTATGCTAAACATAACGTATCCTTTAATTTTGTTAACGGCAAATTACGGGCTCAAAGTAGCTACCTGTTCAATCGTGATATTGCAAACCAATATTTTAGCAGCCTTGATACCGCCAAAGCAACCGTTTTGGCACAAAACTATGCTAATCACTGTACTTTTATGAGTTACAGTTTTGGCAAGGGGCACCTGTATTTATGCGCTACACCCGACTTATTTACTAACTACAGCCTTTTAACCAGGCAAGGGAACGATTTTGTCGAAAAGGCTTTCTCCTACATGCCTGCTGCCGACCATTTGTATTGGGACCAATTTCAAAATGGCGATATACCTGAAGATCTTTCGCCATTAAGGGTGTTTTTTGCTAACCCAGCTTTGCAATGGGCATACTATTTAAGCCTTTGCGGTATTTTAGTTTTCATTTTTTACGAAATGAAACGCCGCCAGCGGGTTATACCGGTAGTAGAGCCCTTACAAAATTCTACCCTGGAGTTTGTAACTGTTGTGGGGCAGGTTTATTACGAAAAACGCGACAATGCCAACATTGCCCATAAAAAGGTAATTTATTTGTTGGAGCATTTCAGAGACTATTACCGCCTTAAAACCAACAAACTTGATAACGAATTTATAGATACTTTATCAAAAAAAACGGGTGTAGCCATCGAATTTATTACCGACCTGGTGCATTCGGTAATTTTTATAGGTGCGCAACACCACGTTACCGATCATGAATTAATCAGATTAAATAAACTTATAGAGAAATTTTACAGCCAAACCGGACACAATGGAAAATGATTTTTTTGAACAACGAACTGATATGAGCAGGTTAAGCCTGGCTGTTGACCAGATAAAAGCTACACTGGGTAAAATTATTGTGGGGCAAACCGTGTCTATCGACTTGCTGATAGCCGGTATACTGGCCGATGGGCATATTTTGATTGAAGGAGTACCCGGTGTGGCCAAAACGCTTACCGCCAAACTTATTTCAAAAGCAATTGACGCCAAATACTCCCGCATTCAGTTTACCCCGGATTTGATGCCATCAGATATATTAGGTACTTCTGTATTCAACCCTAAATCAACAGAGTTTGAATTTAAGCAGGGTCCTATATTTGGCAATATCATCCTGATAGATGAAATTAACCGCGCACCTGCAAAAACACAATCGGCTTTGTTTGAGGTGATGGAAGAAAAGCAGGTTACAATTGACGGGCACACCTATAAAATGCAGGAACCCTTTACTGTATTAGCTACCCAAAACCCGGTTGAGCAGGAAGGTACCTACCGCCTGCCCGAAGCACAACTGGATAGGTTTTTATTTAAAATAGAAATTAAATACCCGTCGCTGGAAGAGGAAATAGCTATAATTACCCAACAGCATCAGCAAAAAAACACAGATCAGTTAAACAATATTACTCCTGTATTATCGGCTGGCGAAATTATATCTTTAAGGCAACAGGTACGGGCTTTGCATGTTGAGCGCAAGCTGTTGGAATTTACAGCTAAAATTGTTTTTGAAACCCGCAACCATAAATCATTATACCTGGGTGGTTCGCCACGGGCTTCGCTGGCTATGATTAGCGCGGCTAAGGCACTGGCAGCTATTAAAGGGCGCGATTTTGTTACGCCTGATGATATTATTTACGTTGCAGCGCCTGTATTAAGGCACCGGGTAATGCTTACGCCAGATAAGGAAATGGAAGGCTTGAGCCCCGACGATGTAATTGGGCAAATTATTCAAAAAATAGAGGTACCACGATAACCCATTTTTTGTGAAAAACATTTACGGCCTGTTTTATAAAGATCTTTTTTTGACCAACCGCCTGTTTACCGGCTTGGGAGTAAGCGTAATAGTTTTTGTACTATCATTCTTTTTTCCCTGGCTTGGTGTTATACCGGCATTGGTTTTCTGGGCGTTGGTATTGCTGTTTTTGATTGATGTGCTTATGCTTTATAAAACCGCCAAAGGCGTGTTTGCCAAGCGCCATGCCCCCGAAAGATTAAGCAACAGCGACGAAAACGAACTGGGTGTGTATGTTGAAAACTGGTACCCGTTTAATGTTAGCATCGGTATTATCGACGAGATTCCCTTTCAGTTTCAAAAACGCGATATCTGGTTTAAAACAACGTTAAAACCACATGAGCGCAAACTGATAAGCTATAGTTTGCGGCCCACCAAACGCGGCGAGTACGAATTTGGCGATATCCGGGTTTACGCCAAATCGCCATTAGGGCTCATCAGGCGGCGTTACACTTTTCAGCAGGCCGAGACATTGCCGGTATACCCGTCCTTTCTCCAGATGCGTAAATATGAGTTAATGGCTATCTCCAACCGACTCACAGATATCGGCATCAAAAAAATACGCCGTATTGGCCACAGCCTGGAGTTTGAACAGGTAAAAAATTATGTTGCCGGTGATGATTACCGCACCATTAACTGGAAAGCCACTGCCAGGCAAGGCAACCTGATGGTTAACTCCTATACCGATGAAAAATCGCAGCATGTGTATTGCGTAATAGATAAATCGAGGGCAATGAAAATGCCTTTTGAAGGCTTAAGCCTGTTGGATTATGCTATAAACGCCAGCCTGGTACTCTCAAGTGTTGCGCTCATAAAGGAGGACAAAGCCGGCTTAATTACTGCATCTGAGAAAATTGGCGCTGTTATTCCTGCTGATAGAAAATCGTCGCAATTGAATAAGATACTGGAGGTTTTGTATAAGGAGCGTACCCGCTACCTGGAAACCAATATGGAGTTATTATACAGCACCATACGCACGGTAATAAAGCAACGCAGCCTGGTGGTATTTTTTACCAATTACGAAAGCATGAACGCCCTTAACCGGCAGTTACCCTATCTGAAACGAATAGCCAAATTTCACCTGCTGCTGGTTGTCTTTTTTGAAAACACAGAACTTAAAACCCTAAGCGAAAAACAGGCAACCGACCTGGAAGGCATCTATATAAAAACCATAGCAGAAAAGTTTGCTTATGACAAAAAACTGATTGTAAAAGAGCTGGCCAAATATGGTATCCAATCTATATTGAGTGCACCTCAAAACCTTACGATTAATACCATAAACAAGTACCTGGAGTTGAAGGCTAAGCAAAAGATTTAAGGTTATGGCGATATTTGAATTAATCAAATTGCTTATTCATGGGGTAGAATTTGCCGCCAAGCAGGCTCAAAAACACCAACCCGAACGCCAATTAGATCCTTCTTTATATACCAGGCGGGCAACAAGTATTTTGCAATACATTGATATTGCCACCAATGCCATGATAAATGATGGAAAAAAAGAAGATGAAGTTAAAACCATATTAATTAACATGGGCCTGCATGAAGATCACCTCGACGTGGTTTTAGACCGGGCACAACGTAACTATGAAAAGTGGTTTAATGAAACCCGTAGCAGGCCAACATTAACCTCCTTTGAAATATATGAGCAATTAGCCCAAAGTCCGCGACCAATCGCAAAACCCTTGGTGGACATAGTTTTCGAGCCGGGAGAAGATCACTCATTTCATTTTTGTGCTTTAATAAATGATAAGCGATACTATCACCTAAATGGAAGAAACCTGCTATATGCAGCTGCTAACCAGGCTTTAAAGAGTGCACCCATTATACTTAATGAAGATGTGGCCATAAGGCAGTCAACTTTTGCCAGGTGGGGTGGTAATGCAAATAATCCTTTTTTGCGGGTAGTAACTATCAATGACCAACGAGAAGCTATTTATCCATATTTACAAACAGATATCAAATACAATTTTTATCCCAAACAAATTATAGAGTGGAACAATGGCCATCCTGTTATAGAAGCTGAGATTGATGGCAGCCTGGACAAAGATACGCCGTTATGCTTTTTTGCCACAGATTACGCGGTTAATAAACAAAGCTACCAAAGTCAAAGTATGATTGAAGTACAGCTTTCGGCCTTTGTATTAGCGCTTTATAAATCTGGCAGAAACAACAATGATATCGACCAGCAACCCAAAGGTTTTAAGCCAAGTGAGACTTTTAGCAACAAAAGCTATTTTTCATTTGAAGGCGTAATTCTCGAAATAAAAGGAACAGCTGTTGACTCTCTATCAATAGGTTGTGTGATGGCTGTAAAATTTGCACACAACCAAATACCAGGAAAGCATCTGATCATAAATGCGTATGTATCTAACGATAATATAAAAACGGATAAAATACATAAAGGAATGCTGGTTACAGGCAGATTGTGGTTTCAAGGCGAGATTGCGTCAACAAAAGCAGCATTACAACCAATCAGACCATAATCGTTTTCCTGTCTGGCTGATCGCCCCCTGCACAGCCATGTTTAAAACCGATGCTTTACAAAAAAGTCTTAAATCTTGACTCTTATTCTTATCCCGCCTTTGGAAACGCAACCCCATTAGCACTAAAATCTTTAAATATCTTTTCCTGCAGGGCTATTTTGGCGGTTAAAAAGTTGGCTGGCTCTACCCATACATTTATGGTTATGCGTACCGAATCTATCTCCATACTGATGATGCCTACTCTCGCGGCCGGCTCTGTAAGCAGGTCGTGGTTTAAGCTAATTGCTTCATTAATGATAGCCTTTACTTTATCCAGGTCATTGGCATAAGCAATCTTAATCTCAAAATCCAACCGGCGTTTACCCTCGCGGGTTACGTTTACAATCACTTCGTTAAAAAGCTTCCCGTTAGGAATAATTACCTGCTTGTTATCGGCAGTAATTAAAACGGTGTAAAAAATCTGGATAGATACTACTTTACCATCCTGTCCCTGGGCTATTATGCTATCGTCAACCTCAAAGGGCTTTAACAGCAAAATGAGCACCCCGCCTGCAAAATTTTGAAATGTACCTGAAAGGGCCAAACCAGCGGCAACACTAAACGCGCCAATTATTGTAGTGAAAATAGTAAGCTGGAAGCCAAAAATATTAATTACCGAAATGATAAGTAATATATAAAGACTGGTAATTGTAAGACTAAGAAGAAAAGGCTGTAACGATGAGTGTACCTGCCTTTGAAGCATCCGGTTGCGTAGCCGCGACCTTAAAAATTTGATGAACCAAAGACCGACAATTAGTACTATTAACCCGAACGAGTAACGCACCCAATTATCTACTATCCATTTGTGCGTATCAATGTAAAAATCTTTTAACTCCATATATGGAGGCAAAAGTAAAAATTAATTACTTACCGTAAATGGTTATAAATAATTCGGGGCCTTTAAACAACAACCAATCTACGATGGCGCTGTGTATTTGTTTTGATTTTTGTGTTATATTTTTCATATCATCCTACGCTATTCAAATCCTGTGCCTAAGAAACTAACTTTCAGGATTGTTACGCAAAAATACAGGTTCGCTATTAAGATAATTTTAAAAACTAATCAAATGATTAATTAATGACCATCCGTTTACGTTCAAATGACCGTAAGCGATCTTTAAAAAGCAGAAACCCTGTATACAAAAGCATACAGGGTTTCAAATAGTATATATTTTCAGACACCCCCTTCAGGGGGCCGGGGGGCTATTACATCATGCCGCCCATGCCGCCGCCACCCATTGGTGGGCCGGCTGGAGCATCTTCAGGATCATCAGCCAATACAACTTCTGTTGTTAACAACATAGCTGCGATAGAAGCTGCGTTCTCTAAAGCTACACGACCAACTTTAGTTGGATCGATAACGCCCGCTGCAATCAGGTTTTCGTATTTATCAGTACGTGCATTGTAACCAAAATCACCTGTTCCTTCTTTAACTTTTTGTACCACGATTGAACCTTCGATACCAGCGTTCTGGCAAATCTGACGTAAAGGCTCTTCGATAGCGCGACGGATGATCTGGATACCAGTGTTCTCATCTTCGTTATCGCCTTTAAGATCAGCTAAAGCAGCTACCGCGCGGATGAAGGCAACGCCACCACCAGCAACAATACCTTCTTCAACAGCAGCACGTGTTGCGTGTAAAGCATCGTCAACACGGTCTTTTTTCTCTTTCATTTCAACTTCTGTAGCAGCACCTACGTAAAGTACAGCAACACCACCAGATAATTTGGCTAAACGCTCCTGTAATTTTTCGCGGTCGTAATCAGATGTAGTTGATTCGATTTGAGATTTGATTTGGCCAACACGACCTTTGATCTCATCGGCAGAACCAGCACCATTAATGATGGTTGTGTTATCCTTGTCGATAATGATTTTCTCGGCAGTACCTAAGTAAGTAAGGTCAGCATTTTCTAATTTGTAACCTCTTTCTTCAGAGATCAAAGTACCACCAGTAAGGATAGCGATGTCCTCTAACATAGCTTTCCTGCGATCGCCAAAGCCTGGTGCTTTAACAGCAGCAACTTTCAGTGAACCACGAATTTTGTTAACTACCAAAGTAGCCAATGCTTCGCCATCAAGATCTTCGGCAATAATTAATAATGGTTTGCCTGTTTGTACTTGTTTTTCAAGGATAGGAAGTAATTCTTTCATCGAAGAGATCTTTTTATCGTAGATCAGGATGTAAGGATTTTCTAATTCAACTTCCATTTTATCAGCATTGGTAACAAAGTACGGAGAAAGGTAACCGCGGTCAAACTGCATACCTTCTACAGTTTTAACTTCAGTTTCAGTTCCTTTTGCTTCTTCAACAGTGATAACACCATCTTTACCAACTTTAGCCATAGCTTCCGCAATTAACGAACCGATGATCTCGTCGTTATTTGCAGAAATTGCAGCAACTTGTTTGATTTTGTTATTGTCTTCGCCTACAGTTTGCGATTGAGCTTTTAAATCCTCAACAACAGCTGCAACAGCTTTATCAATACCACGTTTTAAATCCATTGGGTTTGCACCTGCAGCTACGTTTTTAATACCTGCGGTAACAATAGCTTGTGCTAAAACGGTAGCAGTAGTAGTACCATCACCTGCAATATCAGCAGTTTTTGATGCAACTTCTTTAACCATTTGGGCACCCATGTTTTCTAAAGCATCTTTCAGTTCGATTTCTTTAGCAACAGTAACACCATCTTTAGTGATTGATGGTGAGCCGAATTTTTTATCAATAATTACGTTTCTGCCTTTAGGGCCTAATGTTACTTTAACCGCATTAGCTAAAATATCAACACCGCGTTTTAAGGCGTCGCGTGCTTCAACATTGTATTTAACTTGTTTTGCCATGATTTTAGTTTTGAATTATTGAATTACTGAATTATTGATCTGGCTGATCGCCTAATCTTTTTTTCAGCATCCAATAACTATTTTCGTTTTAACTTTTGATTGTGAGTTGAAGAATTATTGTTTGTGCCGGATAATTCAATAAATCAATCCTTCAATAATTCAATAATTAGTTACAGTACCGCGTATACGTCAGATTCGCGCATAATTAAATACTCTTTTCCTTCGTAAGTAATTTCGGTACCGGCATATTTACCATATAAAACCTGGTCACCAACTTTTACTGTTAAAGGCTCATCTACTTTACCGTTACCTACTGCAACGATAGTTCCACGCTGAGGTTTTTCTTTAGCGGTATCAGGGATAATGATTCCCGAGGCGGTTTTCTCTTCGGCTGCTGCAGCCTCTACAACCACTCTGTCGCCGATTGGTTTAATGTTTAATGACATAGTTATAACTGTTTGTTTATTTAAGTTTTTCAACCACCAAATCCTCATCAATTATGCCAAGGCCGGGCAATGGCAAATATTGACATACATAACTGTTGTAATGGCAGCAAAAACGTTTTTTTACTTTTTACCCTTAACAGTATTTTAACCTGCCCGTGCCATCGTGTCAGTTAAGCAGGCCACAAAAAAACGGCTTTGGAACAATCCAAAGCCGTTTTTTTACTATTTATTAAGTGTAAGCTTATTTCGTTTTATTGGGAGTTTGCGCTGCAGGAATATTCAACGGCTGCGATACAGGTGCGGTTGATGAAGGTTTTGAAGCTTTATCAATTTGGTTTTGCAAAGGATTTGCAGTACTTGCCGAACCACCTTTGGCTACCACGTTAATGGCTAATGCCAATACCATTACGGTAATTGCCAATACCCAGGTGCCTTTTTCTAAAAAGTCGCCTGTTTTTTGAACGCCCATCAGCTGCGATGAACTTGAAAAATTAGATGACAAACCGCCGCCTTTAGGGTTTTGGATCAATACGATTAGCCCTAACAGAGCACATACAATAACAGTAAGGATAATTAAAATGTACATTTCTTTATTTATATTAATTCGTTTTCTTTTCTAATTGTTCAATTTGGTGGGCAAAGTAACGGCTTTTTTCCGGGAATTTCAACATCAATTTTTTATAAGTAGCAATCGCTTTGTGATATAGCATCTGGTCGGCATATATCTGTGCCAGGGTTTCGCTTACCAGCTCGTTTTTATCTTCCGAACTTTTTTTGGCTTTATTCTCATTATCTATCTTGTTTATTGATGGCGGTCTTATTTGTGGCTCTTCTTTAATAAACTTTTCAATAATGATATCTTCTTTGCGCTTTATCTCGGGAGCATCTGGAATGGGGGCATTTTCAAGGTCAAGAAGCGATTTATCATGAAATATATTTTCAAAATATTGCTGCTGCAATTCATCAGCAGCATGTTCCTTTTTTTCTTCGTTAGTTATCCCCTGCGGTACCGGCTGTTGTATCGGCGGCAAATATGGCTGATAGGTTGACGCGTACTCTTTACGTGTTTTATCAAGCCACCACATGAAAGAATAAGGCATCTTTTCATCATGATACTTTGATACCGTTTCGGCTTCCTGGGCAATATCTTCGGTTTTGGCCAGTACCGGAAGTTCCTCAGCTTCAACAGGTACAGGCTTGCCGACACCTTTTTGATCGGCAATCGAATTATCAAACATAAAATAATCGGTAGCAGCAATACTGCCAATGATCCATTTTTCTGTTTCAAAATTAATATCGGCCGACTTGCTTTTAGACTCGGCAGCGGTTAATTTATCAGCAGCGACCGGCGTTTCTTCCGCGGCTTCTATCTCTTCAACAGCTTGCTCTTTGATGTCCGACGCGTTGCCGCTAAAGCTGATATCTTCGATACCTACAATTTCGTCAAAAATCTCGTCTTCAATATCTTCTTCGTTTTTGCCTTCAGCTATCTCTGGCTGTACAACGGATGGTGCAGTTTCTTCAACAGTCACCGCTGCTTCACCCCCTGTTTTATCATTTTCCAAAGATAACTCTTCAACAGCCGGCTCTTCCACCACCTCGGTTATAGCATTGGCCTCATCTTTTATTACAGATTCAGGCTCTGGTTCCCCAACCAATGTCCCAAATTGATTTCCCGGTTCGTTGATGCCTTGCGGCTCCTCAGTTATTTCGGTGGCGGTACCTATATTAAAATAGTTTTCGCTTTCAGCGGCGGGCGGTGCATAAACGGGTGCAGCACCGTTTTTTAAACCGGCAATTTGCCCGGCCGAAACTACAGGCAGGCTCTCAGGATCATTAATAAGTTTGTGCAGCAACCGGGGATTAAAGTAAACAGCGGCGTGTTTTAAGTCGGTTCCGTTACCTGCGTGGGCAAGCATGGCCCTTAATATGCCACTTTGCGGAAACTCATCAACCAACTGCTGCAAATCATAATTATGCAACTGGCCATTATCGGCCGGATTGGCCAACAACTCCCATAATATCTCGTTTTGCCTGTTATTTAAATATTGATCCACGTGGTTGAAAGTACGAAATGCCTACCAATTAGAAAAGGCCTTGTTATAAATATCTTCGGTTAATTGCTTGGTAATATTCTGGATCAGGTTTTGTTCCTGCGATCCTATGTCACCTTTATAATCGGCAAACCTCGTCATACTTTCATCAAAGTTAATCTTTTTGTCCTTATCATAAACAAATTTCACCTTTACGGTTATGCTTAACCTGTTTGCACCGGCAATAGGCGCAGTATTAGTTGAGGTAGCCTCTATAGACACAGGAGCGATGGTATAACCAACAATACTTCCGGACAGGGTTGCATCGGCCTCGCCACGTACCAGGCTCAACCGGCTTTGGGTACGTACACGTTCTTTTAAAGCCTCGGTAAATGTTTGGCTTAAGTTGTTTACCACCAGCGGTGCGTTATTTTCAAAAAACTGGATGTTCAGTGTTTTCAAACCGGGTGGAATAGCTTCATTACGGAGTGTATAACATGATGAAAGCAAACCTAAACTTAAAACTATAATTACAGAACCGATTATTCTTTTCATCAACCTATAAATTTAACTCTTTTATTTTTCTGTACAATGTACGCTCGGATATGCCCAGCTCGTTGGCAGCCAGTTTGCGTTTCCCTTTATGTTTCTTTAAAGCCTTACGGATCAGGTCTGATTCTTTTTCAATCAGCGATAGCGATTCTTCTACCTCCTCGGCTTCGTGGGTTATGTTATACGCATCGTTACCGCCAATATTGTTGCTATTATTATTTGTATTAACGGGTTGCTGCAAAGTAAATTGTCCCTCGGGGCCGCCCGGAATTTCAATATCGCGGTACAACTGGTTAATCGTTTGTGAGTGATTGGCGTAATTGGTTGATACGCCGCCGTGTTCAATAATATCGGCCACCAGCTTTTTCAGTTCAACCATATCACGTTTCATATCAAACAGTACTTTGTACAATATATCGCGTTCCGAAAAATCTTCTTTACCCGGGTTACCTACACGCATAGGTAAATTGCGGCCGTTAGCCTCCTGCGGGATATACGTTAACAAGGTTGGCCCTGTAATAATACGGTCCCGCTCCAATACAGCTAACTGCTCGGCCATATTTTTAAGCTGACGCACATTACCCGGCCAGCTGTAGTTTATCAGCACTTGCTGTGCCTCTTCATCTAATTGAATCGGCGGTGTACGGTATTTATCGGTAAAATCTGATGTGAATTTTCTGAACAGCAGGTAAACATCCTCTTTCCTGTCTCGCAAGGGCGGGATTTTTAAAGGCACCGTATTTAAACGATAGTAAAGATCTTCCCTGAACTTACCGCTTTTTACAGCATCGTAAACATCAACATTGGTAGCGGCTATAACGCGCACGTTGGTTTTCTCTACCTTTGATGAGCCTACTTTAATGTACTGGCCAGATTCCAGCACCCTGAGCAAACGGGCCTGGGTACCTAAAGGCATCTCGGCAATTTCATCCAAAAATATAGTACCTCCGTTTACGGTTTCAAAGTAACCCTTACGTTCGCCAACAGCACCGGTATAGGAGCCTTTTTCGTGACCAAACAATTCCGAATCGATAGTTCCTTCAGGTATAGCCCCACAGTTCACCGCGATGAAAGGCCCATGCTTACGCGGACTCATCTGGTGTATAATGTGCGAAAACACTTCTTTACCGCTCCCGCTTTCGCCGGTAATCAGTACCGAAATATCTGTAGGCGCCACCTGGTTGGCTATATTTATGGCCCGGTTAAGCAATGGCGAATTGCCAATGATACCGAAGCGTTGTTTTATTTCTTGTATTTCCATGTTTGAAAAAGAGTCAAGAATCAAGAGTCAAGAATTAAGACTTTTAACTTCCGTTTTTAAGATATACTCTCTGAACGAAAATAACATCCTTTGAACTTCAGAAACTAAATCTATACATTCCTTTAGTTTACCTACCGACCCATATTTTCTACGCTCACATATTAATAATTGTGTTTCCAATTCAAATGAAGATGAAATTGCTATCGACAAAAATTCGGCAAAATGTTTATCGGTATTTTTTCCAGATCCCTCGGCTATATTCGAGGGGATGGAACAACAACTCCTGTTTATCTGATCAATTAAATTATATCTTTCATTAGCGGGTAACTCCCTGCTAAATTCAAAAACCATATCTGTCAAATCCATTGCCTTTAGCCATATTTTCAAATTCTTAAAATTATGCCGCATATGCGCTTCGGTCTTGATTCTTGACTCTTGATTCTTGACTCTATACAACCTTCCCTATCAACGTAGCCGTAGTAGTCCTTTCAATCAAAACGTTCACGTATTGGCCGGGCTTGTAGTTGTCGGCTACAGGGAAAATCACCATGGCGTTTTGATCGCTGCGGCCACAATAATCATTTTTTGATTTTTTGGAGAAACCTTCAATCAGCACTTTTTCTGTTTTGCCAACGCGTGCCTGTGCACGGTAGTATGAGTACTCCTGCTGTTTTGCTACTATCTCGGTTAATCGTTTTTGCTTTACTTCCTCGGGGATATCATCAGCATAGCGTTTCGCGGCCAATGTTCCGGGGCGTTCGCTGTATTTAAACATGTAGGCAAAATCGTATTTCACGTAATCCATCATACTTACAGTTTCGGCGTGTTCCTCGTCGGTTTCGGTACAAAAGCCGGTTATTACATCTGTAGAAATTGCGCAATCGCCAATTATCCTGCGGATAGCGTCAATCCTGTTGATATACCAATCGCGGTCGTAAGTCCGGTTCATCAAATCAAGGATGCGGGTATTACCCGATTGTACCGGCAGGTGTATATAGTTGCAAATATTATTGTATTTGGCAATAGTATATAAAACCTCATCGGTAATATCCTTCGGGTGCGACGTAGAAAAGCGCACGCGCAAATCGGGATTAATGAGCGCCACCATTTCCAAAAGGTTAGCAAAATTGGTAACGGGAGCCTCACCTAAATCCTCTCCAAAGGAGAGGACTTGCTTAGCATCTCGTCCATCCTGCTCATCAGAACCCTCTCCCTTGGAGAGGGCAGGGTGAGGCGTTTTCCACTTATACGAATCCACATTCTGCCCCAACAAAGTAACCTCGCGGTATCCTTTTTCAAACAGATCGGTGCATTCGGCTACTATTGATTGCGGGTCGCGACTGCGTTCACGGCCACGGGTAAACGGTACCACGCAAAACGAACACATGTTATCGCAGCCACGCATAATAGATACAAAGGCGTTAATACCGTTGCTGTTTAAACGTACCGGGCTTATGTCCGCATAAGTTTCCTCGCGGGATAGCAATACGTTTACGGCTTTTTGGCCGCTATCAACCTGGTCTATCAGGTTAGGCAGGTCGCGGTATGCATCAGGGCCAACAACTACGTCAACCAGTTTTTCTTCTTCTAAAAATTTCGATTTCAGGCGTTCGGCCATACAGCCCAACACACCTACCACCAGGCCAGGGTTTTTAACCTTGGTAATGGCAAACTCCTTCAAGCGATTACGCACACGGGTTTCGGCATTCTCGCGGATAGAACAAGTATTTATAAATATAACATCGGCTAAATTATGATCGCCGGTGGTTTCAAAGCCCTGTTCAGACAATATGGATGCAACAATTTCGCTATCGCTAAAATTCATTGCACAGCCATAACTTTCAATATAAAGTTTACGGCCGTTATTTTTACCCGTCACCGGCTGCTCTAAAACTAAAGCCTCGCCTTGCCTGCTCTCATCATGTACCTTATCCGGAAGAACCAAATCCATCATTCAATTAAAAATTAGTTTGCAAAAATACACAAAATTTAAATACACGGATGACATATTGTCAGTATTTAACAAAATCGAAATTTTATTGTTATATTTCTGATTCTATACGTATAACAGTACCAGTAACACCATAAAGTAAACGGATATCTTTAAATGAAGCTTAAATTTTTAAGGCATAAGTGGCAAAAAATAGCATTTAGTTTTGTGTTGGTACCGGTACTTATAGTATTTATTATTGCCCTTATCCTTAACCATTACCTGGCCCCTATTTTGGCCACGCAGGTGCGCGACGCTGTTTTAACCGGCAGCGACAGCCTTTACCGGGCTGATTTTACTAAGGCTGAGTTGCATTTACTGGAAGGAAAAGTTACCATATACGATATTAGCCTTATCCCCGATACCGCGCTGTATAACCGAAAAAAGAAGCAGCACCTGGCACCCAACAACCTGGTAACCCTGCATGTAAAAAAGCTCATTTTAAAACACATACACCCATTCAGCTATTATTTCAGGCAACGGCTAAAAATAAATGAAATAATTTTGAACGAGCCCGAACTGAACGTTAGCTATGCGCTTAACCATACGCAGGATACCGTTTTAAAAGATCATCGCACAGCCTGGCAAAAAATTTCAAAAAGCCTGCACTCCATAAGTGTCGGCCATATTTATTTTAACGACGTAAAGTTCAAGTACGAGGATTACTCGGGCCATAAGGTAGTTATATCAACCCTTAAAGAAATGAACCTGAGCGCTACCGACCTGCTCATTGACTCGGCAACGCAGACTGACAAATCGCGGCTTTTATATTGTAAGGATATTGTTACCGAGCTAAATAATTATAGCGGCAAAACAGATAACGGGCTATATGATTATAAAATAAAATACCTTAAGCTATCAACCATGTACGCGCGGCTCAATATCAGGGGACTGCAATTGCAAGCCGCAAAAAATGACCTGTTTTTTAACAAAAGTCAAAGCGATAGCTTTACGCTGGGCATAGATTCAATACAACTTAACGACTTCGATTTTTTGAATTATCATAAATACCGGCGCGTACAGGCATCAAGTCTTGAACTTGCCAATGGCGCATTAAAGGTATTTGGCAACCCCAATAAGGCTAAGCAGGTACCGGAAGACAAAGTATCCACCTTCCCTAATGTGCTGGTACGCAATACCGATGCCGACCTGACTATAGATACCATCCGGTTAAAACACATCAATGTATCCTACTCCGAATATAATGCCGAGACAAAAAAGACCGGATCGGTTGAATTCGACAACACGGAAGGTGAGTTTCATAACGTAACCACAAACAAGGCCTCCATAGTTAAAAATAACATCACCGATGTACGCCTCAGCAGCTACTTCATGAACCGCGGGCGATTGGATGTTCAATTTCTGTTTAATTTAACCGATGCTGATGGCTCATTCAACTATAAAGGTTCCCTAAGCCCGATGGTTGCCAACAAACTCAACCAGGCCACTGTACCGCTGGCGATGCTCAAGATAACATCGGGCAATATCAAACAATTTAATTTTGATATCCATGCCAACCGCAAGGCCTTTAAGGGGCGGATATCTTTATTATACAACGATTTAAAGGTATCAATCCTGGAAGCCGACACAGCCAACAACCGTTTAAAAAAGCAGCAGCTGATATCCATATTTGCCAACCTGTTTGTGATAAAACGGAACAACCCTGATGCTATTGGCAAGGCGCCCCGTTTTTCTGATGTTAATTATTTACGGCCAAAGGACTCGCCATTTTTTAAGACCGTTTGGCGCACATTGTTACAGGGCATAAAAGAATGTGCCGGCCTGGATGAAAAATCGCAGCAGGCCGCGATGGGACGCTTAACCGAACACAAAAAAAACAAGCAGGAAAGATTAGTGAGGAAAGCCGAACGCAAACAGCATAAAGCTGAAAGAAATGCAGCGAAGGAAATGGATTCACATTAATTTGAGAATTTGAAGATTTGAGAATTTGAAAATTAACGGGACTTACTATGCATTTTCAAATCTTCAAATTCTCAAATTTTCAAATCGGCTCCAATTTTATTGGAGCAACAATTTCAGGTTGATGCCGAAATTGGTAAAGGCGGTATTAAATGTTTGCGAGGTGTACGGGCGGGTAATGTTTGAATCGTAAAACAGGTTGAGGTTAAAACGCTGGTTTATCACATAGTCAATTGATGGCCTCACGGTAATATTTTGTGCGCCTGATGATATTTCGGCGGCTGCTACATCGGCACGGTAAATAAGGGTTTTATTATCGCGCAGCGAGAAATCAAGCTTAAAGTTTACATCCTTCGGGCTGCCACCGGGGAACAGGCCAAACGGGAAATGAAAGTTTTTGGTGTGATAGCCAAAGCCAAAAACCATGATCTTTTCATTTTGCTGCGCCAACTGGCTGTTAAGCAGGCTTAGGCTAAGGGTACGACTCTGCCTGAACTCCACGTTGGCGGTCATGCTGTTTTTAAACCTGGCGCTTGCTCCCAGTAAAGGCACAAACTGCTCAAAAATGGTAACCTGCGAAAACTGGTAAAGCGGTAAAAAGTCGTTATTTAAATCGCGCGCGCTGCTGGCGCCGGCGGCTTCCTGGTATTGCAGCAAGGTGGTAAAACCGTTTACGTTATATGACGACCGGTAACCGTGGCTCAGATCGAATGAGTCGAAAATATCGGCGAAGAACGGAATTTTGGCCAGGCCGCTGTACCTGACATCCCAGTTGGGGATAGGTATTTTAGGAAACTGAGATGTACTGGCCTTCGCTGCTTTTTTACCTGTATAGGCAGCCAAAAATGCTGGCACCAGCACGTTTTGTGAGTTTTGGCCGTAACCATCTCTAAGCCCAACAGAATCTACCAATTGCGTTGAATTAGGGTTTTGCGCGGCAAGCCTTTGCGATATAATGGAACGGTTGGCAAGCATTTGCTGAAACAGCGGCGATGTATTATTAATACCGGTAGTTTTTTTGAACGCCGTGCCTATAGTTAAATAAGAGACACTATAATTACCCGTGGTAACCGGGCTTAACGATTCTATACTATTGGTTGCAGCCAGGTATTTAAAGTTAGATTGGTAGTTATTATCCTGCGTTTTAAAGGCGATGAGGTCAATTTTAAGGCCAGGAATTGGTTCAAGAACAGCCCTGAAGTGCATATCCTCGTTAAGCGATTTTGTATATAATTGGTTTTGCAGGGTATCTGTAGATATCCATCCATTGGCCACCGCCCTGGCACGGATATCGGTTTGGCTGCCCAATAAAAAGCCAATGCCCGGTGCGTTGTAATCAGAGTTTTGGCCAAAAATACCTGATTGGGGCAGGTAGCCCGGTAAATAGATGCCCTGCTTGCGCGAGTAAGTAGCGCTTACATTTTTAACACTGGTAAGCAGGCCAATTAACACCTTGCTAATGCCACCCGGCGAATTAGGGTTACCGGCCTTGCGTATAAAAGGGAACTTGTTATATAACGATACCATGTTAAAAGTCGGGTTCACCTGGATTTCGCGCAGGTTGCTGATGCTGTTACCCACATCATACGAAGGGTCATTAATGGCAAACAACGGCTGGGTTTGCCAGTTAAAGTGGGTGCTGTAACGGGTGGTTACCGATGTCCAGTCCAGCCCCGGAATTTTGTTGATAGGCAGGGTATAGTTGATATTGATAGTGTGGTTGTAGTTAGTGGTACGGCCCAGCTTTTTCAGGTTATCCCAAAGGGTATCGCGCTTTAAACCATTAACACGCCCGGCTGGTTCATCAACAACCGAAAGGTTGGTGGCATCAATATCTAATGATAAGGATTTCGACAAATTCCAGCCTATACCGTACACCCTGGTAATGTTAAAGTATTTATTAAAGGTAGTTGTTGGTATGGGGATAAAATTATTAGGGTCGTTATCCCGCAAGGTGTTTTCAGAGTAAAACCGATCAAAATTAATACTGAAATTTAGCCTTGATGGTAATATGCTAAAGTTGATATCGCGCGCCAGCGCCAGCAAATTACTTTTAATGATTTTTGCAAATGGGTTATAGTATTTGGGCGCGTTGGTATAATTATAGGCAAAGGTAAAGTGATAAGTTTTTTCTAAATCACTTTGGGTTGTAAAATCATGATGGGTAAACTGTGTAAAGGCATAGCTGGCGCTCAGGTTCTCGATATCCCAAACATGATTTTTGGCGGTAGGGTCGAGCTTTGTTTTATGTACGTTGGTAAAATTGAAGCTTTTTCTGAATGTGTAATCAACCGCCGCGTTCCTTATCGAATCGCGCTCTTTGGTACTTGTGGCTGCGGCAAGTGATTGCTTCAATTCTATATCCGGCGCCCCCGGATCATACTGAGGCAAGCTTGTTTGCGACGATACATTGATGTAGGCCGGTATGCTTATCCCGCTTTTAGCCGGAAAAAACTTTCCTAACTCGGCAGTGGCCGATATATCATAAACCTGGTTATCGCTTTGGCTCCTGTCGTTCAGCCGTGAATCCAGCGTACCAAAGCCTATACTGGTTTTGCTGCCCGATACGGTAACGTCGGCAAAATCGGCCAGCTTAGTATCCAGCCTCGCTGTAGCTGCCCAACCACCGCGCTGGTCAAAGTCCGTTAAGCGCAGTTCATCAAACCAAACCGTGCCTGTTTTATCAAGCCCATCATCTGTGCCCGTTGCCTGGCTGCCTTTTAAAGGGTTACGTACACCAATCATAATTGTACGCAGGCGGCTTAAGTCGGGCTGGCCTTTTATATAAACAGTTTGGGTGCCTTCGGTATATTTAAATACCTGGTTAAAGGATACATTGCTGTGGTTACGGGCAAGTTTTGCACGGGTAAGCAAACCAAGCTCCAGGTCAATGGCGTTGGCGTCGGGCCATATAGCATCAGGGCTACTGGTGCCCGGCTGCGTAATTTTTAAAGGCACTTCGTACTCGTAATAGTTATCCTGGTAATCAACGCCAAGGCGTAAAAACGCGTTCAAGTCATCGTCTTTCAATAGCTCGCCTTCAGCGTGCACAAACATTTGTACGCGTTTGTATTTGCGCAAATCATTATAAAACGTCCTGAAAGCCGCCCTTGAATAGCCATCCCGAAGGCTTTTTACATTTAATGACAGCGATTGCTCGTTCAGCTTAGTATTTGTTTGCAGGTTGTTGTAATTACGCTGGCGCTGAATGCCTGGTGGCACCACGTAAGGGATGGGCGTACGGTTACCATTCTCTTCGATGTTTACCGCCTGCACATCAAGCGTCGAGTTATCCACTGGTGGATTGCTGATAGATGGATCGGCAATAACATTGAGCGGATTTCTCTCGATGTTAAATGCCCGCCATTCGCCGCGCACCAGTTCCAGTGTCGCGAAACGGAGGATGGCGGTATCGGCAAAATTGGTCATGAACATCCGCATAAAACGAATGGCCTTAAAATCACCAATATTACCAACCTTGCTTTGGTAATCGGTAATCGGGATCCTGAACTGGTACCAGTTTACCGATTGTGTTGTACCGTCGGGCAGTTTAACATTTGCGGTTACCTTATCGCTGATGTTGTTTTGCCCAACAACCATATCGCCGGGGCGGATAGATACTTTGTATTGAAAGTATGAATCTTCCTGGCTCATGTTATTATCCCGGTTAATATCCTCGCCATCGGGCAACGAGGTTGATGCCGAATTCTGGATCCCAAGTTCGGCCTGCGATTGCTGCGATGTTTTGGAGTTGCCATCGGTACCATTGTATTTGCTATAACGGTCAAGGATACCTAACCTTGCCTGGTCAAGTGCCGATCCCTGGTAGTACTGGTAATCATCAGACGATGGGTCATTTGCAAAATTGGTTGCGGCCTGTCCGCTCAGTTGCCCTTTAACCTGGGTAACTACCGGCGCAAATTTCTTCTGCTCGTCAGCATCATTTAATCCATCCAAACCCACATCCTGCAAACGGCGCGCATCGGGATTATTGTCAAAGGCGTTAATTACGGGTTGCAGTTTGGATACCCGGCCCCAATTGGTTTCGTCAACCTGGGTAACGTCACCATTCACGGGCAAGCTGTTCTCCAGGCTTTTCCGGCCATCTTTCAATATATCTTCAGATACGCTGCCTAAGTTAAAATACAAGTCGCCACCTGCCGAGTTGGGTTTGTAAATAAAAGGATCGAGCACCCAAAACTCAATATATGATACGTTTAACGATTCAAAATCATTGGTTTCGAGCTTCCTGAACATACCGCCCCAGCGTGTTTTTGGATTTTGTAATGTACCATCGGGATTAAAGCCCGTAGTTGTATAATTATACGGCCCGCGCACATTTGGATAAAACGCCATATTCAGTGTAGCAAGGGTTAATGGCTGCCCTGTGCTCGACTGCTTATAAGGGAATACTTCCTGCTCCAGAACCTGCCTTGCGTAATGATTAGACAGGTCGGCCCTGGATATGGCGATGTTATTTGAATTGGTATAAAATATAGGGTCGATATTATAAAATGCCAGGCGGGCGCGGTTGTAACCATAGCTTAGGTCATCAAACCGGCTGGCTTCAGGGAATAACTGCGGTGTACCCGAAATTTGCCAGGCATTGGCACTTTTTATATCGATGATGGATTGGCTGTTTTCAAAATCATCCAGGTACGACGTACCGTTTTTTGAGCCTGCAAAATTTAACGCGCCGGGGCTGCCGGGCAATAACTGTGCAAACTCGCCCGAAAAGGTAACCGACGATGGCGCCTTGGTGTGAATCAGCGGTATTTTATCAACCAGGCGGGTAAGCATGCGCGAATCCGAACTGTAGTTAACATCAAAACCCCATATGGTGTTGGAGATTGATTCCTCGCCTGCTGTTTCATTTTGAGTAATAGGTTGCTCGGTAAGGTGCATCAGCGTACCGCCTAAATTCAGCTTATCGTTCACATGATAATCAAACCTCGATCCGTATAATGATTTTTGCTGAACGCCAAACAGCTCATTGTTTTCCAGCTTTACGCTGATGGTTTGGCCAGACGACAGCAAGGCCTGGTTCAATATCCTTATCCGGCCGGAGTTGTAATCAACCGTATAATCTGTGCCCTCGGTTAATTTAAGCTGGCCAGCCGTTACCGTTACTGATCCCTGCGGAATATTCACAGCATTCAGCTGGTATTCGGAGCCGCCGGTTGAGGTGTAAGTACCTTTAATTACATAGCGGTTTAAGGCCGGAAAATATTGTTGTGCTATGGTTTTTGTAGAATCGTACAGTGGCTGATATACGTAACGCTTGGTAAGGTCCGTTTCGCCGGCGGTAAACTTGGCAGCCAAATCAGAGCCGAAAGGTTCAATAGTAGGGAACGAAATGCGGCCGTTTTGCGAGTCGATAGTAACTCCTTCCAAAAAGTCGAAATACCCATCGGGCTGTTTGGCGCTTTGCTGGTCAAGATTATCAAGCCCTGCAACCTGCAGCCACAGTTTACCTTTCAGGTTGGCCCCCTCCTCCATCACCGTTTTTTCGATACCCGATTTATCGTCCAACCGGGTCACTGTCAGTTTAAAATTAGTTGGAGCAATTTGGAACGCGCCCAGCGAGTAGATGTTTTTCATCATCAAATCCCAGGATGGCAAATTGGTTTTCAGCAGTTCGTTTTTTAGCAATTTCACAAATAACACTTTAGGCGTATTGGGGTCAACCGCTACATCGCTGCTAAATTCACCCACCTGGTATTGTACGCCATTAATGGTATATTGATAAGCAACCGCCAAAACTTCATCGTTATTTAAAGGATAATTAAGCGAGATATAGCCCAATTGCGGGTGCAGCGTATATTCCTTATCGGTGAGTTTGCGGGCGTAAGTGAGCTTGGCATAGTTATCCGTGTTACCTGTTGATTGAAAATAACTGGCTACTGCGTTTGAGTTTGTTTGCCTTGCATCGGCAGGCAGGTTTGTTAATAACGAGTTGGATTGCTGCGCAAAACCAGGCCCCTTAAAACCGGCCGGCAAGCCGCTAAAGCCAGCCCCGCCTTGTATTCTTGATGTGTTGTAAGGTTTATTTTCGCCAAGATCAAGGAACGCTAATATATCCCTCGAATCGGTGGTTACGTTGGTACGGTTAGTTGTCCAGACCTCAATTTTTGTTATGTTGATATTGGAACTGATAATCGGGATATTGGCCAGCGCCTTGTTATAGTTATTGCGGAAATACTGCGATAGAAAGAAGTGCTTATTGGCCTCGTAATCCGCAGGTGTAAGCCTGAACTCGCCCTGCTGCGAACCATTGGTTATCGTAATAGTTTTTGACTGCGACCGCTGCTGCGATAAAATACTGGTGATATCCAACCTTCCAAATTTCAGTTTGGTTTTTACGCCGAAAAGCGCCTGGCTGCCTGTTATCAGCGTTGTGGGCAGGGGCATACTCACCGTACCGGCTTCTATTTTCTGGATGATCTCGTCGGGCGAGCCGGTATAGTCCAGCTTTACCTGGTTTTCAAACTGGAATTGCGCATCGGTATTGTAGTTAGTGGTAATCTTCAGCTTATCGCCAATATTACCAGTAACATTAAGCTGAATCTTTTGGTCGAAATTAAAATTAAACTGGCTCCGTTGCCTGGTATTAAATAATGGGTTTTCGTTTTTATTAACCTGCCCGGCCAATATCATTTCTGCCGATCCCTGTGGGCGGATATCAATGTTCTGGCTACCAAAAATTTGCTCAAACGTGCGGCTCCTTACTTTTATAACAGGAATAAAGCCTGGCTGCTGCGAATCGTAGGCATAATTATCTGCCAGCTGCTTATAGTAATTGCGCTGTTTTGATTTATCTGTAAGTTTTAAATACTCGGCAAAGGTGAGGTATTGCGGCGGCCGGTATAGCAAATCGCCCACCCGTTCGTACAAAATATAGCGGTTTGTGGCCGCATCATATTCAACCGTACGCACAAGCCCCGGAGGATCGGAACTAAAAATACCTTCCCTGACCCTAACATTTTTGGGTTGGGCTAAGTCAAGCGGTACACTTTTCCGGGTCGTATCGGTCCTTATCTTCGGTATTTGCTGCTGCGCATAAGCGCCGTTAAGAACACCGAAAGTGAGAATTACCAATACACTTATAATAATATTATAAGTAAATATTCTTATCAAAAGTCAAGTCGAAATTTATACGTAATTATAGGGTTTTTAAAGCAAATTTAATTAGTTGTTCAACAGTTAAATCGCCGCTATTTTTATTCATTTCCTGCTCTAATACTTTTTCGACAGTATTGCGGGCAAAGCCAAGCATTACCAGGGCGGTAAGTGCTTCATCCTTAGCAGTTTTATTTATTGGCACAACGGTTAGGGTATCCGGGCCTTCCTTGCGCAGTTTATCCTGCAATTCTAAAATTATTCTTTGTGCCGATTTTGGACCTATCCCTTTAATACGCTGAATAAGGGAAACATTACCGCTTACAATAGCGGCCTGAATCTCGGCCGGCGTTATAGAAGATAGCATCATGCGGCCTGTATTTGGCCCGATACCGGATATCGAGATCAGGTGCATAAACAAGCGGCGCTCACCATCATCGGCAAAACCGTACAGGGTAAGCGCATCTTCTTTTACATGTTGCCATATATATAGCTTGCAGCTTTCATCGGCGCCAAGCCTTGAATATGTATTTACCGATATATTGATATGATAACCTACACCACCTGTATCAATAACAACATGCGATGGGCTTTTAAAAACCAGTTTACCACTAATATAATCGTACATAAATATTATTTTATTCTTTTGTTTATCAAAAAAAACTATTGGTTCTCTGCTTTAGCCTGTGCCGTAATTACCGCAATGGTAACCATGTTCACAATCTCGCGAACCGAGCTGCCTAACTGCAGTACGTGCACCGGCTTTTTTAAACCTAACAATATGGGCCCAACCGCCTCGGCACCACCAATTTCCTGCAGCAATTTGTAAGCAATGTTACCCGATTCAAGATTAGGAAATATCAGCGTATTGGCCGGCTTTCCGTTTAACGTAGAGAATGGAAAATTATCGGCCAGCAGATCCGAGTTTAGGGCAAAGTTTGCCTGCATATCACCGTCAACAACCATATCGGGATATTTTTCGTGCAGTATTTTTACCGTTTCCCTTGTTTTTTCGGGAATTGCACCCTCATTTGATCCGAAGTTGGAGTACGATAATAAAGCTACCCTGGGGGTGATGTTGAAGCGTTTTACCGAGCGCTCTATGAGTACAGTAATATCTACCAGTTCTTGCACCGTTGGGTTCACGTTTACAGTAGTATCGCCAAAAAACACAGGACCCTTAGGGGTTATCATCATATACATACCCGCCACGCGGTTTACGCCTTCTTCGGTGCCAATAATTTGCAGTGCCGGTTTTACGGTACTCACGTAATCTTTTGTCAAACCCGAAATCAGCGCATCGGCCCGGCCAAACTGCACCATACTGGCGCCGTAATAATTACGGTCGACCATCAGTTTTTTGGCCTCGTACAAGGTAATGCCGCGGCGCTGGCGTTTATTGTATAAATAATTAACGTATTCGTCCATGTTTTCGCAGCCCTCGCGTGGATCGATGATCTGCACATCGCCAAGGTCAAGCTCGTTTTCACGCAGGATTCGTTTTATCTTTTCTATGTTACCCAATAATATCGGGGTAGCAATACCTTCGTCCTTTACTATCTGGGCCGATCTCAGGATCTTATAATTATCTGCTTCGGCAAACACTACCCTTTTAGGGCTCTGCTTAGCCTTATTGGTAAGGTTGCGCAGCAGTTTATCGTTGTTACCTAAACGTGATCTTAGCTCCTCTGCATAGGCATCCCAATCGGTAATTACCTTACGGGCAACGCCCGATTCGATAGCTGCTTTAGCAACCGCCATAGATACTTCAGTTATCAACCGCTGATCCATCGGTTTCGGGATGATGTAATCCCTGCCAAATTTAAGGTTGGTGATATTGTAAGCCAGGTTCACCGCTTCGGGCACCGGCTTTTTGGCCATTTCGGCAATAGCGTGAGTGGCGGCTATCTTCATCTCCTCGTTAATGGCGGTAGCCCTTACATCCAGCGCGCCACGGAAAATGTACGGGAAACCCAACACGTTATTTACCTGGTTAGGATAATCTGACCGGCCGGTTGCCATGATAATATCCTCACGGGCGGCAGTTGCCAAATCATAATCAATCTCGGGAACGGGATTAGCCATTGCAAAAACCACCGGCTTTTTAGCCATCGATTTCAGCATGGCCGGGGTAACCACATTACCGGCAGACAGGCCAACAAATACATCTGCATCTTTCATGGCATCCGATAATGTTTTTACATCGGTACGGGTGGTGGCAAACTCCATCCTGATATCGTCAAGATCGGTACGGTGCTGATCGAGCACACCGTTGATATCAAACATCACCAGGTTTTCTTTTTTGACCCCTATGGAAAGGTACATTTTTGAACAGGATACCGCGGCGGCACCTGCACCATTAACTACCAGTTTTATTTTATCCAGTTTTTTGCCTTGAATTTCGCAGGCATTCATCAAAGCAGCGGCCGATATAATAGCCGTACCGTGCTGGTCATCGTGCATTACAGGGATGTTCATTTCGGCTTTAAGCCTGCGCTCTATCTCAAAACAGGTTGGGGCCGAAATATCCTCAAGGTTTACACCACCAAATGTAGGCTCAAGCGCTTTTACTATCGCCACAAACTCATCAACACTTTTGGCATTCACCTCCAGGTCAAACACATCAATATCGGCGTAAATTTTAAACAGCAGGCCCTTACCTTCCATTACCGGTTTACTGGCCTCGGGACCAATATTACCTAAGCCTAACACGGCGGTACCGTTACTGATAACAGCTACGAGGTTACCTTTGGCGGTGTATTTATATACATCGTCAACGTTTTCGGCTATGCGCAGGCAGGGTTCGGCAACACCAGGCGAATAGGCCATGGTTAAATCTCGTTGCGAATTGGTAGGCTTGGTGGGCACTACCTGTATCTTACCAGGGCGGCCCATGGAGTGGTAATTCAGCGCGTCCTGTTTACGGTTGTTCTTGTTCATCTTCTCAAAATTCAAGCGCCCAAAATTACAATTCTTTTTATGGTAACCTGAAATAAAATAGCCCGGTTTTGAAACATGTCAAAATCGGGCTATTGTTTAAGCGGATATTATCCTGTGTTTACAGCGTCGGTTTCGTATCGGCAGATACACTTGCCGAGATATCACCGCCGGCGGCAACCCTTATTGTTTTACCAACGGGAGCTCGGTTGCTCTCCAGGTTGTTCCAAATTTTAAGATCGTGTACCTCGCAGCCAAACAAGTCGGCTATACCCGCCAGGGTCTCCCCTTTTTTTACTTTATGATAGGTAGTTATCTTTCGATCAGATTTTGGCACATCCACATAAGCCGGATGGGCGGCAGGGGCCGCTACCGCATAAACCGGGGCTGGCCTGGCAAACTCCATAGGAGCCACCGCATCACCGGCACTATTTAATACATTATATAAAGCAGCAAAGTTCTCTTTAGCGGTTTGCGGCAGGATAAGCCTGCGCGGGGCTTTTGGCGTACCGTTTACAATTAACCTGCGATAAGCCGGGTTAAGGATGGTTATTTCACTGATGCCTACATTTAAAGCACGGGCAACATTACTTAACGATACAAACTTTTTAACCATAACAGTATCCGTCTTCAACGAAAAGTTGCAGGCTTGCGCTACGATGTTGTGCTTACCAAAATAGTTCATCACATAATTCATGGCAATAAAAGCAGGTACATAACCACGGGTTTCGGCAGGCAAATACTGGCGTATAGCCCAAAAATCGCTTCCGCCACCTGCTTTTTCCATAGCATGCTCCACATTGCTTTTCCCGCAGTTGTATGATGCTATGGCCAACAGCCAGTCACCAAATTCCTGGTAGGCATCCTTTAAATAGGCTGCGGCGGCGTAACTTGCCTGGATAGGATCGCGGCGTTCGTCAACATACTCATTCATGTTAAGGCCATATATTTTTGCGGTAGTGCCCATAAATTGCCACAAACCTGTTGCCCCTACCCTTGATACCGCGTTTGGATCAAGTTTGGATTCAACTATCGATAAAAATTTTATCTCGTCGGGAATCCCGGCATCATGAAAAGCCTTTTCATAAATTGGGAAGTAATACCTGGTAAGGCCGGCAACCTGGCCCATTTCATCGCGGTTGTGCATGTATAGCTCAATGTAGCTTTGTACATACTCATTGTAATCAAGCTGAATATCCTTCTTGATCGAGTCAAGACGGCGCTTATAAATATTGCCTTGCGCGCCCATTGGCAGCGGGTGATTTATAACCGGCAAAATGATGGTATCGGCATTAATTTCGCCATGAAAAGCAGCAAAATGATGACTTTGCTTTGCAGACGGGAGGGCATTAGCTTGAATAATTTGTAACAGCGACAGGCAGATGGTAAGCGTAAATAATCTCTTCATTCGTTGGATTTGATTAAGTAATGATGCTTCCTGCATCGGTTAATTTTACTAAAATATGGCTTTTTTACAGCTTTAAGAAATATTCAGCAAAATCTAACAGTTGTTGTTCGTTAAAATGTTTCGTTAATAATTGTAAACCTAACGGCAAACCCTTGCTATTATTGCCGGTGGGCAATGATATGGCAGGTACACCGGCTAATGATGCTTGTACGGTAAAAATGTCATAAAGATACGTTACCACCGGGTCTTTTTCTTCAGCGCCTATCGGAAAGGCTGGTTCCGGAGCGGTTGGGATCAATATAAAATCGTATTCGTTTAGTATCTCTTCGGTTTTTTCTTTTATTAATCTGCGTACTTTTTGGGCCTTAGCATAGTAGGCATCATAATAACCGGCGCTTAGTACAAAGGTGCCCAGCATAATACGGCGCTTCACTTCTTTACCAAAACCTTCGGAACGCGACCGTTTATAGGTTGATTGCAAATCATCAGCTGCCGGGCTGCGGTAACCATAATGCACGCCATCAAAACGCGCCAGGTTTGATGAGGCTTCGGCCGTAGCCAATATATAGTAAGTAGGCACCAGGTAATCTAATTGTTCAAAGGCTATGGGTTTTACCGTATGGCCTTCGGCGCGTAATTTGTCAATGTATTGTACCAGAACGTCCTTAACCTCGGCATTAACGCCGGGGCTTGACAGGGCTTCCTGTAAATAGGCGATTTTTTTCTTTCCCGGTTTTTGAGTATCCACGGTTATTGGCGATACCGGCTGCTGAATTAATGTGTTATCGTAATCATCGGGGCCTGCCATAACTTCGTATAACAAGGCGGTGTCTTCAACCGACCGGGTAATTGGCCCAACCTGGTCAAATGACGAGGCGTAGGCTATAATACCATGCCTGGAGATGCGGCCGTAAGTAGGTTTAAAACCTATCACCCCGCAAAATGCAGCCGGCTGCCTAACTGATCCGCCTGTATCGGTACCAATGGCTGCGTGGCACATATTGGCCTGTACAGCAACTGCCGAACCGCCTGATGACCCACCCGATACCCTTTTTTGATCGGCGTAGTTTTTTACCGGACCATAAAATGAGTTTTCATTGGAGCCGCCCATAGCAAATTCATCGCAATTGCAGCGGCCTATAATTATAGCATCTTCTGCAAGCAGGCGTTCAACTATGGTTGACGAATATATTGAAGTAAAACCTTTAAGGATTTTGGACGAGGCCGTTACCTGGTGCCCTTTGTAGCAAATGTTGTCTTTTATGGCTATAACCATACCGGCCAGTTTGCCGGCTGTTCCGTTTTTTATTCGCTCATCAACATTTTTGGCATTGATAAGCACTTCTGTTTCAAACACTTCATTAAAAGCGTTTAAGTGGGCGTTCTTCTTAATTTCGCCCAAATAGTTTTTTACCAAACCCTGAACAGTAATTTCCGCACGCTGCAACCCGCTCTTTATTTCGGTTAAAGAGGAATAAAATTTAGCCATGGGGCTAAAATAAAAAACTTATCCGTTGAAATAACAAATTAATTCAACAGATAAGTTTATATGGTAAATAAAGCTGCTAAAAGTATTACCTCTTAAGGTATTATACTTTCGGTTTTTCTTCTGTAGAAGTGCCTTCGTTGTTTTGCGCGTCTTTAAATTCTTTAACGCCTTTTCCTAAGCCTCTCATTAGTTCGGGTATTTTTTTACCGCCAAATAATAAAAGAATTGCCAAGATGATTAGAATAATTTCTGGTGCCCCTAAACCCATGATTTTAAGTTTTTATATAAGTTAATATTATTATTAATGATAGAATGCTCTTTTATTAAACTGCCAAGGCAGTTTTTTTAGTGTTTGCTGAGGTCGATTTTTGATTCGGTAACCGTTTCCTGATCAGTACCTACGTGAAACTCGGCCGCAGGGATTGTATTCGGAACTTTATTTTCGGCAATCACCGGGTTTGGATGATGTTCGATGCTTTCGGCAACAGGTGTTTCATCAACCGAATGTTCTTCAATAAGCGGTGTTACATGCTCTTCAATTACCGGCTCAACGGTTTTAGTAGCCTCCGGTTTTTCCTGGAAATTATTGATCTGGTTATTGATTTCGCGCTTAACATCCTCAGATGCATCTTTAAAATCGCGCAGGCCTTTACCTAACGTGCGCGCCATACCCGGAAGTTTTTCGCCTCCAAATAGCATTAATGCTGCAAAAAGTATCAGTACCATCTCGCCTGTACCAATATTTAAAAATAAAAAAACTGTACTTAGCATTGCATTTTTTTTAAGGTTACAAATATAAACAATTAATATCTTTATAATTAAGAATCAAAAGTTAAGAGCCAGGAATCAAGACAGCTGCAAAAAAGTTTTATACTAATTTACCGCCTTGTAAGCTGTCTCTTCAGCTAAGCTGAGCATAACTTAGCCTATTATTATTTTCTGTCTTGATTCTTGACTCTTAATTCTTGATTCTTCTTTTTGATTCACAACTAATTAGGCGCCAGCCAAAACTTAGGATTTTGCGCTTCTTTAGCTTTATATATATCAAAGTTAATCTCAGTTTCGCCGGTTGATGGATCGGTTGCAACAACACCTAAATTTTGTTTTGTTGACACCTTTTGCCCCCTTGCTACCGTAACCGAGCGTAAGTTGCCGTATACTGTAAAATACTCCCCATGCTTAATCATTACCAGGTAAGTACCGCTTACGTCAACTACCCTGATTACTTCCCCCTCAAATACTGCTCTCACAGCACTGCCTGCATTCGTCCTTATATCAACCCCGGTATTTTCACTCTTGATTCCTTCTGTTGTATACTGGCCAAATCCCTGGGTTATTATCCCATTGGTAACCGGCCATGGTAAGCGCCCTTTGTTGCCTAAAAAGTCGTTAGATAGTTTGGCCGCCTCTGGTGTGGCGTTCAAATATCCTGAACTTGTTTTTACAACGGCTTTACGTTCTACAGGTGCCGGCTTATTTTCGGCTTTGGCTTTAGCCGCGGCCAATCTTGCTGCCTCCCTTGCCTCTGCCTCAGCCTTACGCTGCGCTTCCTCTATCTCCCGGCGAATAGCACTTGCAATCTCGCGGTTTGTTTTGGCCAGCTTATTTTGAACATCTTTTTGTTGTTGCTTTAACAAGCCCTCATGTTGCGACAAGTCTTTAACCACTTTAACCTGGTCGTTCTTTTGTGCTCCCAGGGTTTTCTTTTCCTTTTCCTGATCTTGGAGCAAATTGCTTTTTTCCTGCTTGGTTTTATCAAGCTCGTTTATTTTTACATGCAGTTCTTTTTGCGTTCCCTGTATGTAACCAGCCTGGCGCTCACGATAGGCACCAAACTGCTGTAAATACTTCAATCGTTTGTAAGCCTGGTTAAAATCTTTTGATGCAAAAATAAACATCAGCTTATTGTAAGCGCTTTGGTTACGGTAGGCAAAAAGTATCATCGCCGCGTACTCCTTTTTTAGCTGATCCAACTGGCTTTGTAAGCTATGTACGGTATTATTGCTTTCGGAGATTTGGCTATCCAAATTTCTTACCTCCGAGTTAATGTTATTTATCTTCTCTTCCCTCAAGTTTATCTGCGCTTTTAATAAGCTCAGTTGTTTTAATGTAGCTCTTTTATTATTTGATGTTTCCTGGTAATCCTTATTTAACTGGTCAAGCTCTTCTGATAATTTATCGCGCCTGCGCTTTAGCTCGGCACTGCTTTGTGCATGTGCGTCAACGGCAATAAGTACTGCTATAAAAAAGAGAATTGCTTTTAAAAATTTCATCAAACAAAAATAGGAATTATTTGGCCGGCTCATATCTATCCGGAATACTAAATGGATATTCCAGTTGCTGGTCAAAATCGACCTTGGTATAATGCAGGTTTACGTGGATCTTTTTATCTTTTACTACTGATGCAATATCTATCTGTGATGGCAGTATACGGTTATTGGCCTGTATAAATGTATTATTAGCCACTTGTAATGATTGCCCTTCGTTTTGGTTGTTCAGGTTGGTTTGCGTTACTTTATTATCGGCCCCAACTATCAATTTGTAAAGCAAATCATCAAGGCTGCCGCTTAAAGTAGTATTGCCGTTGGCGGTTGCAAAATCAGCGTTTTCGGTAAGCAGCTCGGGTATCGCATTACCTATCAGCAATGATTCGAGAGTTTTATAGTTCACCTGTTTGCTGGCATAGGCATAAACGTAGTTAAACGGCTTTTTCAGGTAAACACCCTCCAGCCGGTTTATTAGTAAAATGCTATCCGGCGTAATTACAGCACGGGCAACCTCAACGCCTAATATCGCTGTAATTGATACCCATATTTTTTTGCCTTTGTTTATGCGAATATTAAGTGTTACATCATTGCTGTTGCCGTTAATATCCAGGTTTGTTTTGGCCTTACCCGAAAACGTATTAAAGTTTACCTGCTGTGCTTTAATAGCAGCCAGTTTTGTATTTATCTTATTATCAGGTTTGGCTACGGTATCGGCTTTGCGGGTTACCATAACCTGCTTGCGTGCTTTACAACTTACTATGGCCAGCAAAGCGAAAACTATCAGTAACCTATTCAAAATATTTTTTTTCATTTATCTTTCGATCTAATACCGGCGATTGATCGCCGTAGCCTTTGGCCTTTTTCCAGTTATCTACAGCTTCATCTGTTTTACCAAGGTAAAACAAAATATCGCCATAATGTTCGTACTTAACCGCACTTTTATCTTTATCGTGTGTTAATGCCTTTTCCATCCACACCCTAGCATCGGGGTATTTTTTCTGCATAAACAGTATCCATGCATATGTATCTTCAAATGATGCCGTATTGGGCTGCAGTTGGGTTGACCGCGCAGACATTTGCGCCGCTTTATCCAAAGCTTCATTTCTTAACGATAAATAATAAGCATAATTGTTTAAGGTATATGCATTATCGGGATTAACAGCCAGTGCCTTATCATAAGCATCGTCGGAACTTTTGTTGTTCTTCATGTCATGATAACAATCGCCTAATAACGAAAAACTGAGCGAAAGTAGTTCCTTATCCTGAATTTCTAATGAAGTTGCATTTTTAACATAGCCCAGCGCTTTGTTAAAATCCTTTTTCTGTGCCCATGCTACGCCTACCAAATAATTCATCCAGGCCTGGTTCGGAAACAGGGAAAGTGCATTCTCTCCGTCCTTAACAGCGCCATCCAAGTCGTTCATACTTAATTCAATGCGCACCAGCTGCTCATGTACCTGGTATACCTGCCCGTCCAGCTCTATCGATTTTCGGTAAGCATCTTTTCCTTCCTTCAATTTATCACTTTGCAGCAGCATATCGCCATACATGGCAAAAGCTTTACTGTCCTTAGCGTGCGTAATTGTAAGTATCCGGCTTAATTCAAGCGCGCTGGCTTTGGCATTAGGATCCGGAAATTTGGGGTAATAACCGGTTATAATCCTTATTTTTTGATCGATGCTTACTTCGGGAATGGCAAAGGCCTGTGTAAGCTCTTTATAGCTTGCATCGTTATTCTTTTTTTCGCGGTAAATATCGGCAAGCGCCAGGTGTACCATGCCGTTACCCGGATCAATCTTCTCGGCTTGCAGCAAAACTTTTAAAGCCTTATCGCCAAATCCGTTTGAGTTATATATCTCCGAGAGTAACAGGTAGTAGCGAATTTGACCGGGGTTATTGGCTATCGCTTTTTCAACATCGGCCGCGGCCTGGTCAACTTTGCCTTGTTTGAGGTAAATTTTTTGACGGCTACCTAACAAGTCATCGCTGGGCCCGGTAATTTGCTCTAACTGATCATAAACTTTTAGCGCATCGTCATATCTTTTCAAGATGACGAACGCGTTGGCTTTATCAAAATAATACTCGGGCTTGTTTGGGTTAAGGCGGATAAGCTGGTTAAACACGTTCTCCAGTTTGCTAATGTTATTACTTTTTTCGTAACTATCGGCAAGTGCGCTCCAATACCATTCGTTATTGGGTTTTACGGCAACAGCGCGTTCAAGCAGCGGTTGTGCGCCGGTATAATCGTTTTGTATTTTTTTCAGGTTAGCCAGTTCGTATAGCGATGCATCATTCCCCGGATCGGCCTGTATTACCCGTTCAAACAACTCCGAAGCGTGTTTTAGGTTTTCTACCGTTTTTTCGCGCAAAGCCGAGAAAAATAACTGCCTGATTTCGCTGCTATCCAGGCTACCCATTTGTTTTGGGGCAGCAGTGGTTTGAGCCGTGAGGTGAAGAGGCAAGAAGCAAGAACCAAGAATCAAGACAGCTGCAATTTGCAAGTGCCATGTCCTGTTTATTGTATTTCCAAATCTTAAATCCTTATCCCTCATATTCAAATCTACACTAAAATTACCGCTCATTACCCCTTGCCGATTTTCAAAAAGGCTTAATTCTTGACTCTAATCTCTTGCTTTATTTCACTTTACCGCTGTGTGTCCAAAACCACCTTCGCCCCTGGTGGTATCATTCAATACCTCAACCCGGGTCCAGCTTACGGTTTCGTGTTTGGCAACTACCATCTGGGCTATCCTGTCGCCATGGTTAATCTCAAACGATTCTACACCTAAATTAATCAGCAATACTTTTATTTCGCCCCGGTAATCGGCATCAATGGTCCCCGGCGAATTAACAATACCTATCCCATGTTTAAACGCCAAACCACTACGTGGCCGTATCTGCGCCTCAAAACCTACTGGTAATTCGATATACAGACCTGTTGGCACCAATTTACGCTCCATGGGGTTTAACCGGATGGATTGCTCCAGGTTGGCCCTTAAATCCATACCTGCGGCATGCGCCGTTTCGTAAGCAGGTAAACTATTGTTCGATTTGTTAATTATGCTGATGGTCATCTTTTAAAGATAATCTTTAGTTCCTTGCGTTCAAAATAAAATGTGCCTAAGGCAAATAACAGAAAAAGTACATTCCCCACAAAAATATTATGATTGAATACCGAAAATGAAAGGTATACCAACGTTATCGATATTAAAACGTATGCCAGGCATTTTTTAAGATTATAGGGAATAGGATAGTTTTTTTGCCCCCACAGGTATGATAAAACCATCATGGTTGCGTAGGCAATTAACGATACCCAAGCCGATGCCATATAGCTGTATTTTGGAATAAATATCCAGTTTAAAACAAGTGTTAATATAGCGCCGATTCCTGAGATGTAAAGGCCATACTTTGTTTGATCGGAAAGCTTATACCATACCGAAAGGTTTACATAAATACCCAGGCTCACATAGCCAAACAACAATAGCGGCACAACGCCCAACCCCAACCAATATTGATTATGCGCAGTGTGCCTGCCAAATATAAAAGTGGCTAAAATATCGATGTTGGCTGTAAGTGCAACACAAATCATTGCCATTGCAATTACAAAATAAGTCATGATACGGGCGTAGGTATCACCGGAGTTTTTATTTTTTGAATGGCTGAAAAAGAAAGGCTCGGCACCTAACCGGAATGCCTGTATAAACAAACTCAGGAACAAGGCGATTTTTGCACAGGTGCCATAAATGCCTACCTGCTGATCGCTAATTGCTGTAGGGAGCATTTGTTTAAGCATCGCTTTATCTACCGATTCGTTGATGATAAACGAAATGTTGGCTACCAATACAGGCCAGCTGTATACAAACATATCCTTGAACATGGTACCATCAAATTTCAACCGCAATTTCAACACTTCGGGAAGTAACAAAACAATAGTTAAAATACTGGCAATAGCATTGGCTAAAAAAACATAACCAACCCAATGCGGCCGGTACCAGCCAACCATCCAGTGAGCGCCAGGTAGCTGATGCTTAATAATAAAAGGCACGCCAAATAAAAAGAAAAGGTTAAGCAACATTACAAACAGAATGTTGGTGCATTTAATAAATGCATACTTAACCGGCCGCCCATCTGCCCTGATCTTGGCGAATGGTATAACACAAAAAGCATCGCACACCAGTATCACCAGGAAATTTTTAACATAGAAAGCATAGTCTGCATGGTCGGCTTTTACGCCCGCCTGCATATAGTTAATAATACTATCTAAAAATAAAAAGCTAAAAAGCATGAAGATTAGCGCAACTACAATGACTACGCCAAACGCATTATTATAAACCTGTTGCTTATCATCGGCCCTTTTTTGCAGGTACCGGAAGTAGGTGGTCTCCATACCAAATGCCAATACAGCATTTACTATTGAAGCGTTACCATACATTGTAGTAAATATGCCATTACTGCCTACCGAAAGGGTGCGGGTATAAATTGGCGTAAGCACAAAATAAATCATCCGGGAAATGATGGTGCTTAAACCGTAGATGGCCGTTTGCCCGGCAAATTTTTTAGCGGTTGACAATGTTGATGTTCAATGTAATTAATTTGCTATCCGTTACAATTACGGGCGCCTTTTTACAACCTCAAAATTACGATAGTTTTTTAATTCGCCTTCATAGGTTTCTACAGAAGTTACTTCGCCATACTCGGGGCCTTCGTTGCACCAATCCATAAACATCTCCATCGCAAAATCGTCGCCCTCGGCTTCAATAAATACATCGCCGTTCGGCTCATTTAAAATAAAGCCCTTTACGCCCAACTGATCGGCCGTTGCCTTTGTTGATTTACGAAAGGAAACGCCCTGTACCTTGCCTTTAACTGTTATATTGAGATGTTTCATTTGTGGTTGATTGAGTTAGATTAAGTTGATTAGGTGAATAGTTAAAAACTTTAAACGACTAACCGTTCTCAACATGCAAAATAACTTAATTCAACTCAATCAACCTAATCCAACTAAATCAACTTCTTCACTTTACTCTCCGGCGTTATCTTCAAACCATCAAGTCCGGTTATTAAGTTAAGGCCGGGGGTTTTGCCAACTTGTAACGAGCCTTTTTCATCATCGATACCTAAAAACTCAGCGCCGTTAAGGGTACCCCATTTTATTAACCTTTCGGTACTCAAAGCAGGGAACTTTTTTTGAATAGCACGCATTTCGCTCAATATACATAAGCTATCGTTGGATGCCAGGCTATCGGTGCCCAGGGTAATATTAAAGCCCTGATCAACAAAAAGTTCAATTTTAGGCAGTTTGCCTTCAATATATATATTGGCGTTAGGGCAAAAGCAAAAATTCACTTTACGGTCAAAACGTTTGATAAAATAGATGTCTTTTAAATTGGTGCAGGTGTTATGCACAAGCAAAACCTTTTGCTTATTGGTAAGCAGCGGTATTATTGATTGTACAGAGTTGCGCGCCTGTGGCTTAAAAAAACTGATATCGATACCAAAATGCTGGTACAGGTCTAAAAATCCGCCGAGTTTATAGCGATAAAACTTGTTTTCGTCTTCGCACTCCTGGTTGTGAATGCTAATAAGGTTATGCCCCTCTTCACTATGTTTCCTGATGAGCTTAAACAACTCCTTCGAAACCGAATAAGGAGCATGTGGTGTTACAGAAACCGACTGAGGTTTAAACTCATTAAGCAATGCCGTAGCCTTATCAAAAACATCAGCGGCATTTTGCGGTAAAAAACCAAAAGTTTCTACAAAAGTGTGATAATATAGTTTGCTTTTGGCTTTAACCGGAATACTTAAATTGGTATTTGAAATATCGCCAACAGCTACAATGCCATTATTGTACATTTCCTGATCGGCCTTTTCAATAGCGTCGGCTACCTGTTGCTGATCGGAGTTTCTGAAGGCCTGAACCTCTTTTATAAAAGAAACCAGGCCACCGCCTGTTTTAATTTTGTTTTTTAGATGAGAAAGTTCAATGTGGCAATGGGTGTTTACAAACCCGGGGCAAATAATACCGGTAACATTTTCTATCGGGCTATCTGGCGGGTTGTTTGAATCTGTAACCGAAATTATTTTACCAACATCATCAACGGTAACAATTCCATTCTTAATCGGATCGGCATAAACTGGAAAAACGTAATCGGCTCTAAAACTTTTCATTCATCTGTTAAACTTTGGTATCTGTCTAAAAACGTTTTTCTAAAATATGCCCAGTTCAAATTAATACAATTAACTTTTAGTTATTGTTTTTTTACCGTCGAAAAGAATGACTTTAAAAAAAGAAAAACATTTTTTTAAATTAAGTACCTTTGCAACRTGAATATTGCAAAAAACAAAATAGACATCCGCAGCCTGAGTTTGAATGCTTTACAGGAACATTTTATTCGTATGGACGAAAAAAGTTTCAGAGCTAAGCAGGTTTATGAATGGCTTTGGAAAAAATCATGTTTCTCATTTAATGAAATGAGCAATATTTCAAAAGAACTGCGCACTAAACTTGATGAAAACTTTGTTATCAACAACGTTAAAATAAACACATCACAGGTTAGTGCTGATAAAACTATAAAAAATTCTTTTATTTTACACGATACTCACCTAATTGAGGGCGTTTTAATTCCAACTCCGGGCCGAATGACGGCTTGTGTGTCGTCGCAGGTGGGTTGTAGCCTTACCTGTAAATTTTGCGCTACGGGTTATATGGAGCGTAAAAGAAACCTTAATCCCGACGAAATATACGATCAGGTGGTACTGATTGACCAGCAAGCCCGCGAAAATTATGGCATCCCGCTATCAAACATCGTATACATGGGAATGGGCGAACCATTGCTTAATTACAAAAATGTAATGGACTCGATAGAGCGTATTACTGCCGAGGACGGCCTAAACATGTCGCCAAAGCGTATCACTGTATCAACTGCAGGTATTGCCAAAATGATAAAAAAACTGGGCGATGATGAAGTAAAGTTCAATCTTGCACTTTCGTTACACGCCGCTAACGACGAGAAGCGTAACACGATTATGCCCATTAACGAGCAAAACTCGCTAAAAGCGCTTGCCGAAGCTCTTAAATACTATTACGCCAAAACCAAAAACCCGGTAACATACGAGTATATTATTTTTGATGGTGTAAATGATGGCATCCAGGATGCTATGGAGCTTGCCAAATTCTGCAAGCACCTGCCTTGCAAAGTGAATATCATAGAGTATAACCCAATTTCTTTTGCCAGCTATATTAATGCCGACGAGGATAAAGTGGAGGCTTTTGCCAATTATTTAACTAAACAGGGAATCAATACCCATCTTCGCCGTAGCCGCGGTAAAGATATTGACGCGGCCTGCGGTCAGCTTGCTATTAAAGAAAAATCAAAAACTGTAGAAGTTTAAAAAAATGTGCCTTACATTAAGGCCATGAAATTACCAGGCGGCTACCTTGCCGATTTTGTTTCGTTGTTTTTCCCCCAGCTTTGCCCCGCGTGCAATGCCAGCCTGGTAACCGGTGAGCATATCATTTGTTCGGATTGCCGGTATAATTTACCATTTACCAACTTTCATACACAGCCGGATAACATTGTTGCACAACAGTTTTATGGTAAAATAAAGGTTGAGGCTGCCTATGCCCTCTATTTTTTTAACAAAGGCGGCAATGTACAAAACCTGATGCATCATTTTAAATACAGCGGCATGAAACAGATTGGGAACCTTACCGGAAACATTGCCGGCGCCCAATTAAAAGAGAACCCGATTTTTAATACTGTAGATTATATTATCCCCGTGCCTTTGCATAAAAAACGTTTAAAAGAACGCGGCTATAATCAAAGCGCTTGTTTTGCCGATGGATTGGCTGATAAGTTGACAGCTCCCATTGAATTGGATAACTTAATACGGAAGGTTGCCACTGCAACTCAAACCCACAAATCGCGCTTTGCCCGGTTTGAAAACATGCAGGAAGTATTTGCAGTTGCCAAGCCGGAAAGACTGGAAGACAAGCACGTTTTACTGGTAGATGATGTTGTAACTACAGGATCAACCCTGGAAGCTTGTGGGATTGAGTTATTGAGGGTGCCTGGCCTGAAGCTGAGTATTGCTACAATTGCCTATGCGGTTTAGCCTGCCAGTAAGTTCAGCTGAAAGCTGAAACCATGTGCAACCACAAGCTGGAAGCTCGCGGCAGCTATTTGCGGCGGTGTTCATTTAGCTCCCCCTTTAGGGGGCTGGGGACCTATTGATGCTGATACCTGCTCAGCTTCTCGAAAAGTATTTTTGGATCAAATGGTTTCAGGATATAGTCGTTCATGCCTGCATTGTCGATCTCGCCCATCTGGTTACTTAACATAGATGCGGTTAAAGCGATAATAGGTAATTGCTGAAAATACGGTTCGGGATTTGAGCGGATAACCTGGGTGGCTTCCAACCCACCCATTTCGGGCATGTGTATATCCATCAATACCACGTTATAGTTTTGGTTGGCTGTTACCTTATTTACTGCCTCAAGCCCGTTTTCGGCAAAGTCTGCATCGGCGCCCCATTTTTTAAGGATTTTATTAATTAATAACCGGTTTATCTGGTTGTCATCAACTACTAAAACGTTAATTTTTAGTCCTTCTTCCACTTTATTATTATTGGTATTTAATTGCTTATCTGCTTTGTCAAAAGTAATGGTAAACCAAAAGGTGGAACCTTGTCCCGGTACACTATCCACATTTATACGCGAGTCATGTAGTTCAATAAGACGCTTACTAATGGCCAGCCCTAAACCAGTGCCCCCATACTTACGCGTAGTATCAGCTTCAGCCTGTTTAAATTGCTCAAATATCACATTTATTTTGTCGGGCGCTATACCTATCCCCGTATCTGTGATCGAAAACCTGATCCTTACATCCTTATCAGTTTCCTGGATAACCTTCAGATCGACATTGACACCACCTTCTTCGGTAAACTTAACCGCGTTGCTCACGAGGTTTAAAATTATCTGACTTAAGCGGGTCCGGTCACCCAAAACAATTGATGGTACATCATCGTCGACGCTTCTGCTAAGATATATATTTTTTTCGACTGCTTTGTATTGCAATGAATTGTTGATACTTTGTACCATATCGCGCAGGTCAAGACGTACACGCTCAAGCTCCACATTGCCTGTCTCCATCTTGGCAAAATCAAGCACATCGTTAATCAACGTCAATAAATTCTCGGCCGAAAATTTAAGAATAGCCAGGTTTTCTTTCTGCGATTCCAGCGGGTCTTCATCCATCAGCAGGTGCGACATACCAATAACAGCGTTTAAAGGCGTGCGGATTTCGTGGCTCATTACCGAGATAAACATATCCTTGGCCCTACTCAGTTGCAACGCCTCTTCCTTGGCAGCAATTAATTGAATCTCGGCCTTCTTTTTCTCAGTAATATCAATAATTACCTCTACGTATTTATCAACTTTACCTTTAGCATCCAATATTACCGAGTTGATGACAGATACCCACAAAGGTTGTCCGTCTCGGCGGTAAACAAGCAAATCTACCTCAAAAGATTGTTTATTTCGTGATAGCTCTCGCGCCCGTTCAATAATTGCAACGTCTGTTAGCGCGCCCTTCAATACGTCACCCAGGTGGTTCCCTCGCACCTCTTTTATCTGGTACCCGGTAATTTTCTCAAAAGCTTCGTTAACCCACTCAACCCGGCCCTCGCTGTTATTAATAACAATGCCGCTGGTAACCTTACTTGCCACAAGGGATAAAAGGGTAAGTTCTTCCTCGGCCTTCTTACGTTCAGTAATATCAACCATCACCCCTATCTGCCGGTCAACTTTACCTACCTCATTAAATATCGGGCTGTTTGATAGCCAGACCCATATTGGTGTACCGTCTTTTTTGTATACTTTTATTTCAACCTCATAAGGCCGGTTTTCTTTTACGGCCTGCACAGCGCCTTCAAAAACGCTCAGGTCCGAGTCCTTACCCAACAACGATGTACCAATTGCCTTGCCTTCCAGCTCGGCAAACGAATAACCGATAATATCTTCAAGGGCCTGGTTCATCCACATAAACCGCCCCTCGATATCCCGGATAAATATCCCTCCGGGCGATTTCCTTGCTGCAAACGATAATATCTCCAGGTCCTGCTCAACTTTTTTACGTACCGATATATCAATAATCACCCTGATATATTTATCAACATCGCCCCCACTGTTACGTATAACAGAATTAATAATTGTAACCCATAAAGGCTTACAGCTTTTTGGAGTTATTAAAAGGTCAACCTCATATGATTCCTTATTTTTTATCGAAGCAAGCAATTTTGCCTCTGCGGCGGCATCTACAACGGTACCTTTGAGCGTGGCACCCAACCATTTATTTTCAACCTCGGCTAAGGTAAAGCCGGTAATGTGTTCAAATGCATCATTCACCCAAACAACCTCATCGGCGGCGTTACTTATTACAACGCCGTTACTAACTTTACTGGCTACCAGGGCCAATTGTTCCAACTCGTGTGAAATATGTTTTTGATAACTAATATCACGTCCACTGGCAAACCATTTATCACCACTAAATTTAACCGACCAGCTTACCCATTTAATAGCTTCTTTGGGTGCCAAAACAATAGTTTCTATATCAAATTTACGTTGTTGCTTACTTAGCCCTGTTTTAAGCACATTTAAAGTGCGAAGCTTTTCCTCTTCAGGAAAAAAGTTCCAGATGGGCTGCCCAATGGCGCTTTCGGGGTCAATACCCAAAACCGTATAAACCGAACGATTAATTTGTTCAATATTAAAGTCCCTGTCCATAATGCAATGAACATCGGGCGAACTATCAAACAGGTTGTAAAAATCTTTATGAATTTGCAGGTTGCGCTCCAATTCGCGCTTTTGCTTGCGCAACTCAAGGTGCGACATCACGTCTTTGGCAAGCGTTTTTAACGCATCCTCCTGCTCGGCGTTCAGAACCTTTATTTTCTGATCAAAAACACAAAGCGTTCCTATGCGGTAACCTTGTGGGTCAACTAAAGGGGCGCTGGCATAAAACCTAATACCCATATCGCCTTTTACCAGGTCGGTATTGGCATATAAATCATTTTTGGTAGCATCCGGAACGATAATTATATCATCGCCCAAAATAGTGTGGCGGCAAAAAGATTCAGTTTTGGGGATATAATCAACCTGCAGGCCAACTTTTGATTTAAACCATTGCCGGTCATCGTCAATAAAAGTGATAAAAGCTAAAGGCGCCTGGCATATATAGGATGCCAGGCGCGTTATAGCGTCATATTCTTCTTCGGGCAGGGTATCAAGCACATGGTATGATTGCAGCGCGGTTAAACGCTCTTTCTCATTATCTATAAATCCACGCTGCTCTGCTGCCATTTATTCTGATCCTTCTTCGCGATATAATGGAAAATCGTGCATCAGCTTGTGTACCCTTTTACGAATTTTCTTGATAGAATGTTCGTTTTCAGGGTCAGAAAGTACTGCATCTATCAGCTCCACAATCTCCTCCATGTGCTTTTCTTTCATATGGCGGGTGGTGATAGCCGCTGTGCCAACACGGATACCAGATGTTACAAACGGCGACTTATCATCATAAGGCACCATATTTTTATTTACGGTAATATCGGCGCTAACCAAAGCATTCTCGGCGGCCTTGCCAGTGATGTTTTTATTACGCAAATCAATTAGCATCAGGTGATTGTCGGTACCGCCTGAAATAATCTGGTAACCACGTTTCACAAATGCTTCGGCCATAGCTTCGGCATTCTTTTTTACCTGTACAATGTATTTCATGTAGCTATCACTCAAAGCCTCGCCAAAAGCAATGGCTTTAGCCGCAATGATGTGCTCCAACGGACCGCCCTGAGTACCAGGGAACACAGCCATATCTAATAATGACGACATCATCCGGGTCTCGCCTTTTGGGGTTTTAACACCGAAAGGATTTTCAAAATCTTTGCCCAGCAAAATTAAACCACCGCGCGGCCCGCGTAAGGTTTTATGTGTAGTTGTAGTAACGATATGGCAGTGCGGAAGCGGATCTTTCAGCAAACCGCGCGCTATAAGACCTGATGGATGCGAAATGTCGGCCAACACCAAAGCGCCAACTTCATCGGCAACGGCACGGATAAATTCATAGTCCCAATCGCGTGAATAGGCAGAAGCACCGCAGATAATCAGTTTTGGTTTTTGCTCCAAAGCCACTCTCTTTAGCTGATCGTAATCAATTAAGCCGGTTTCTTTAACTACACCGTAAAAATGAGGCTCGTATAATTTACCCGAAAAATTTACCGGCGAACCATGTGTTAAGTGGCCACCATGCGAAAGATCAAAACCTAATATTTTATCGCCAGGCTGTAAACAGGCAAGCATTACAGCAGCATTAGCTTGCGCACCAGAGTGTGGCTGCACATTTGCCCACTCGGCATTAAACAGCTGTTTTGCACGCTCAATAGCAATGGTTTCAATTTCATCAACTACCTCGCAACCGCCATAATAACGTTTGCCCGGCAAACCTTCGGCATATTTGTTGGTAGCAACAGAACCTGCCGCTTCCATTACCTGACGGCTTACAAAATTTTCAGATGCAATCAGTTCAATACCCTCTTCCTGGCGTTGCTGCTCTTCATCCAAAAGTTTAAATATCAGTTTATCTCTTTTCATTGTGTGTTTTTAACGGCGCTAAGTTAAGTAATTGATACAGAATTGAGATGTGAGATATAAGATTTGAGGCAAAAGTAATCTGAGATTCTACTGGTCATAAAATTAGCGCAATATAATTTGCTATACAAGCTATAATAACTAATATATTTTTGCAACAAGCTCATTCTACATCCCAACAATACGAAATTGTTGATTAAAAAAATTTACGATTATGGTATTTGCTCAGAAAACGCCTCTTATGGCTGCTATTATCTGATGATCCGGAGCTTCATGGCACCGATAAAACATTCTTTTAGCTTTTCAGTCAGCCTACTCACCATAGATGTCAGGAATTAATTTACAAACTGATGGCGAAAGGTGCATGTGCCAATGCTAACGAGCGGGGTTGCAGACGAATGAGCCTGCGCTTAAATAATCAATTTTCGATATCGCCCTCAACCGAGTAAATGTCCATTATTCTCCGCGATATTTAGCCCCAGGGTTCATGCCATCCATTTTAAAGTTTCACTTAAATTATTCGCTTGTAATTCACAATGTATATATTTATGTAGCCTCCCATGAATAAAGATATATGGACAACAACATCAACGGTCTGATCATTCGACCGGCATCAATAAAAGATGCCGGTGATATTCTTGATATCTATAATGACGCTATTTTAAATACAACTGCGGTTTATAGCTATAAACCACACGCCATTGACATGAGACTGGAATGGATGGAAGAAAAAAACCGACATAACATACCTGTTTTTGTTGCCGAAGTGAATGGAAAGATTACAGGCTTTGCAACTTACGGACCGTTCAGGGCCTGGGCAGCTTATCAATATACCATAGAGCATTCGGTATATGTGCACAAAGCTTACAGGCAGCAAGGGATAGCAAGGAGCCTTTTACTACACCTTATTGAAGCCGTTAAGCAAAAACCAATACATACCATAATTGCCGGCGTAGATGCCAATAATATAGCAAGCATTAGCCTGCACCAAAAATTGGGCTTTGCAGAAATAGGTACCTTTAAACAGGTGGGCTATAAATTTAACAACTGGCTCGATTTGAAATTTATGCAATTAATATTGGATAATGATTTCAAGCCCGACAACTAATTTTAAAATCAAATTCTTTTTTAATACTTAAAATTATATATTTGCCACCCGAAACGGGGGATTAGCTCAGCTGGCTAGAGCGCTTGCATGGCATGCAAGAGGTCATCGGTTCGACTCCGATATTCTCCACTCAGACACTTAATGCACCTGGTAATCAGCTACTTAGCTACTCACCAGGTGCTTACTCTGACAGAACTCTGCCACAGCCCCTCAATTTCGGGCCTATGAAAACGGCAGAAATCACCTACACAACCCCCAAATTATTCAAGGGAAAAAAGATTGATTCGGTTCCGAAAGGCTCTACAAAAGCCCGCGAGGAAGCCAAACAAAGCTGGTACGTCGAATTTTTCTTTTACGATCCCGCGACCAAAAACATGGAGCGGTTCAGATTCAGCAAAAATCTGAACAGGGTAAAAGACCCCAAAGAAAAACTCAGCCTTTTCAACGAACTGTTGGAAACCTACTGCGAAGCCTTAGACGGCGGCTGGAGTCCTATTGACGAAAGAAGCAACGAAAAACTAAAGCGACAGGTCGTGTCACTATCCATAGAAGAAGGTAAAGTTCTTTTTGAAGCCTACCACCAAGCTAAAGGCACCCGAAAAAAATCAATTCAATCCTATCTTTCTAAAGTTAAAATGTTCATCACCTATTACGGGGAACATAAAAAAGCTAATGAGATCAGCGATTACGAGATTACCCACTTTTTAGACCACCACGAGCAAAAAGAAAAATGGCTGGGTGTTACTTATAACAACGCCCGTATATCGCTCAACAACTATTTTCGCTACCTTAAAAAGAATAAATACATCGACATCAACCCGGTAACGGATACCGAAACAAGGCGGAAATTAGCGACGGAATCACACCAGGTATTTTCAGATGCTGATTTTAAATCTATTATGGATTGGCTACAGGCCAATGATCCTTACTGCCTGCTATTCGTCAGGATGATATACTACACCTGTATCCGGCCCAAGGAGTTAAGATACCTGCAATTGAAGTTTATCAATTTAGAAAGCAACACTGGATATACCACTGATGTTGACCCCTCTTCGCCAATCTAAAGTGACCCCTCTGAGTTAGGGTTTGAAAGAGAGTAAAGTTGTTGTACAGATAGGCTCCTGAGAGCGGATGTTTTTGTCCGGTTTAACAACTATTATTTTTACAAAAATACATTTTCTGATTTAGAGTTTCTTCTCCTTAGTGATTCGCCATACAATTCGACCCTTAATGAGTGGTGAACAATGCGGTCAAGTATCGCGTCAGCGATGG
>NZ_JBFUIJ010000016.1:0-144796 GCF_056401935.1 Mucilaginibacter sp. P4_D1 | reverse complement strand
AATTAACTGGTTAATTTTTAACAAATTTTACATATATATCAAAAAAATATAATTTCAAATCAATAATTTTATGATATTTTATACGAAAACAAATTTTTAGTAGTAAAATAGTTGTTTTTTTTACTAATTAAATTTTAAATACAATTATTTACATTAAAAAATTACTCATTAATAATTCATAGTGTTATAAATACACTTAAAATCATATTACAACTTTAAATGCGAAGGCCGCTATTACTATGTTTTAGCCCCGGGAATTAATCGACAATATTTTCGTGCCCTGCTATTTTCCCGATCGGCACATGTAACGATATTGGCATATTTTAAAATGATTAATTTTCATAACTTTATCTCAATCCAGATAAACCTAATAGCGTAGGCTCTATAATAATGTCGGTACCAATAACTTGGCGGTAAATACTTCGGCTGGCTTATTTTGTTATCTATTATTATTAAGCTATGCTACCTAAATCAATCGCAATGAAAAAAAGCATTGTTCTTTTACTGATGGTATTACCCTTTACATGCCTGGCGCAGGTAAATATATCGGGCAAGGTTATTAACCAGGCCAACGGCGAACCCGTAGGTAGCGCCAGTATTTTTTTAAGCAATGCCACCATTGGTACAAAAACTTCAAACGACGGGAGTTTTACCTTAAATAAAGTTAAAACCGGCAAGTACAACCTTGTAGTTTCCATCATCGGTTTTGAAAGCTATCACCAGGTTGTTATAGTTAACAATATTGGGATCACACTGCCTGATATCCACATTATTCCTAAAACCATCAGCTTGATGGAGGTAAAAATAAAGCCGCAAAACAATGCCAACCGGCAGCGTAACATCCAGTTATTTATAAATGAGTTTATAGGCACATCTGCATTGGCCAGGGAGTGTAAACTCATTAATCCGGACATACTGGATGTTGATTTTGATGAAGCTACCAATACGTTAACTGCATCGTCTGTTGATTTCCTGGTTATTGAAAACCGAGGCCTGGGCTATCGCCTAAAATACTTGCTTGCAGATTTTTTTAACAACCGCAACTATTACGGCAGCCTTAAAACACACTTTGAGGGCTCTGTACTTTTCGAAAATTTGACAGGTACACCTGCAGAAGAAAAACGATGGAAGAAAAACAGGGAGCAGGTTTATGAAAACTCGCCGATGCATTTTTTACGTTCGGTTATAACCAACCAGGTTGAGGAGGAAGGCTTCAGGGTATTTCAATATGCTAATGAACCAAATCCGGAACGCCCTGGTGATGATTTGATAACGGCTAAAATCAATCAGTTTACAAAGCTGAGAGCAGCAGGTAACAAACGCTATACCGATTCGCTTTCCTACTGGGTTAAAAAATCAAAACTTGATAAAACCTATCTAAACCTCAGGAACTTTTTCCTTAATCAATCGGATATTTTAAAGCCAACTGATGTAACCAAAATGTACGCGCTTAACTGCGAAACGGATGGTTTACATGTAACCTACAATAAAGACCGTCGTTTTAGTAAAAGCGGAGCATTAAATCACCTGAACGAATTTTACAATACTGAAACCTCGTTGATTACTTTTAATACACCCTACGCATTGGTTGATAATAACGGTGGCCTGGTTGACCCAAACAGTTTATCATACAGCGGCGCATGGACCCATTACCGTGTTGCCGAGCTATTGCCTGTTGATTATGAGCCGCTACAACATGCACCAGCTGCACCAGCAGCTATATTAGCCGAAGAAGCTATGGCCAAATTAAAAAACTACGCCGAAATACATGTCAATGAAAAAGCATACCTGCATTTTGACAAGCCATATTATGCAACCGGCGACACCGTTTATTTTAAGGCTTACATAACCCAGGGCGACAATCATGAACCAACCAGGACAAGTGGCATATTACACGTCGACCTTATCAATACAGCCGATAAGATTGACCGATCAATCAAATTAAAAATTGCTGATGGCGTAGCCTGGGGCGATATCGTGCTGCCCGATTCATTACCAAAAGGAAACTACAGGATAAGAGCTTACACGAACTGGATGCGTAACGATGGTGACGACAATTATTTTGAACAGATGATACCAATTGGATCAACCAATGAAACCAAGGTATTTGAAAACAGTACTTCTAAAAAATTAAAGAACATTGGTACACAAGCCGATGTTCAGTTTTTTCCTGAAGGGGGCCGCTTAATTAACGGTGTAAAAAGTAAAATAGCCTTTAAGGCAATATTGCCGTCTGGATTGGGTGGGAATATTACCGGCGAGGTGCTCGATAATGACGATCAAAAGATTGCAGAGTTTTCATCGGTACATTTAGGGATGGGGTATTTTTACCTGACACCGCAACAAGGCAAAATTTACAAAGCAAAATTAACTCATGCCAACGGGGCAACAAGCACATTAAATTTGCCCGTTGCCGAAAACAAGGGCCTTGTATTATCAATAAACAATGATTCGATACCTAAAGCTACCGCCCGGATAGAAGCAAGCAAGGCTTATTTTGAGGAACACAAAAACCAGGATTACACGCTGCTTATTTGGTCGGGCGGGATAATTACTCCAATAGCCTGTAAATTAGATAAGGCTGTTATAGAAGTTGACATTTTGAAACGGAAACTATTCACCGGGATAGCTAAGGTTACCCTGTTTTCGCCGGCGAACGAACCTTTGGCCGAGCGGTTGATTTTTGTACAAAACTATAACCGGTTAAACTTAAATGTAAATACAGATAAACCAGACTATACTAAACGAGGGAAAGTAAACATCAGCCTAAACGTACAAAACAGGGCCGGCGATGCGGCTGAAGGACATTTTTCTGTTGCTGTGACCGATGCAGAAAAAGCAAGCATTGACGAAAATGATCAAAATTCGATATTCGCAAGCCTGTTATTAACCAGCGATCTTAAGGGATACGTAGAAAAGCCTAACTATTATTTTAACAACATTACAGCCGAAACCACGGCCAACCTTGACCTGGTAATGCTAACACACGGGTATCGCCGTTTTGAATGGAAACCGATATTGACAAATACCTATCCAGAAGTAGCTTATCAGCCCGAGACCGGGCTTAATATAAGCGGCGTAGCAAAAAGTATATGGGGAAACCCGGTAAACAAGGGGCTTGTATCGCTTTTACCACGCGGCGGCGGACAAATAATTAACCAGCTTACCGCAACTGATGGCAGTTTTAGCTTTAATAATTTAATGTTTAATGATAGTACACGTTTCATTTTACAGGCGGTAACTTCAAAAAACGGGACCAACACGGTACTTACCCTAAAAAAAGAACAGCCAGGGCCCATTGTAACAACAAATAACGCAGGCAACAAAAACGAAGTTGACTGGCTGATGACAGCTTATATTGATAATAGTAAAAAGCAACAGGAAAGTGCTTCGAAATTTAACAGCAAAAAAATTATCAACCTTAAAGAAGTAAAAATTAAAACTATAAAAAGATCTGATAATTATCGCTCATCGGCTTTAGGAGGGCCAGGCAGCGCAGATATCGTAGTACGTCGCGAAGAATTGGAACGATCAAACCTGGATATCAGGAATGTGATATTACAAAAATTTCATGGACACACAGCAGGGTACGTACTTGTTGACGGCGCACCGGGAATGGACCCAACTGACCTGAACATACGCGACATTGAAACCATGGAGTTATTTTACGGCCCTTCGGCTGCTATTTATGGAATACAAGGTGCCCGTGGTGTTTTAGTAATAACAACCCGGCAAGGTAGGGGATTGCAGGCTAAAGACATTCCATCAAAAGGGATTCTCCCCATAACTGTTGCTGGTTTTTACAAAGCACGCGAGTTTTATAGCCCGAAATATGATGGCCCTGCAACTAATCAACCCGATTTACGCAGTACCATTTATTGGAACCCCGAGGTAATTACCGGCAAAGACGGTAAAACAAATTTTAGCTTTTTTAACGCCGACGGAACCGGAAAATACCGTGTAATTATTGAAGGTATTGATAACGACGGCAATATAGGCAGGCAGGTGTATACGTATGTAGTAAATTAAAAATGAGCAAAAGACTTGTTTTACTATACCTTTTGTTTTCGTCCCTTTACAGTTTAGGGCAAAGCAGTGCTGCGTTGGACAAAATGGGACAAGTTGATAATGCCTTCCAAAAAAATCCGACAGCCATTATTTCGGCAGATTCTATCCTGCAGAAAATGGCATTATATAAAAACGTTCATCCATCGGGCATCCTCTACGTACATTTTGATAAAACCGTTTATACCAACAATGAGGATATTTGGTTTACAGTCTACTTGTTAAACTGTCCGTCTCCGGAAAAGCACACCACACTTTCTGTCGCGTTGATTAACGATGTTGACCGTAAAATAGCGATGGAAGAGCTATTTTTGATAAACGATGGCTTGTCGTTCGGGCACCTTACTCTACCCGATACCATTGCCCCAGGCAATTACCATTTATTGGTGTACAGCAATGTATTAGATAAAGCCGGGAAACCCGCTGATGTTTTTAGCCAGCCGCTTACAGTAAAAACAACCCGTTCATCGGGCTTTAGTGCATCTGTAAAGCTGGTAGATACCATTAGGGATAGCCATGGCAACTTAACAGCTATTGTAAGGGTGGATAGCAAAAACATCAATATCAAACCATCGGCAGATATTGAATATTCATTTGGTAAAAAAACAAACAAAGCGAAAACTAATCCTTTTGGCGAATATGCCATTAACATCCCTGCGGAGGCTGGTAATTTATTAAGAATCACTGTGAGGAAGGGTACCGATCTCCAGTTTTTAAACTTACACCTGCCGGTTTTTAGGGGATTGCCCCGCATTCGCTTTTTTCCCGAAGGTGGTAATATGATAGCGAATATTGATAATATTATTGGTTGGGAGGCCCGCTCATCAACCGGTGAATATTTAAAAATGACCGGGGTGCTATATCAAAACAACCGCGCCATTGATACTATTGAAACTAATTATTACGGCATAGGTAAGTTTAAGCTTTCACCCCAAAAAAACAGCAGTTACTCATTTAAGATAGTAAAGTCGGGCAGTTTTGCCGGCATTAAAGATACCGTTTATAATTTACCGCAGACCCTGCCGGCCGGCCCGGTCATGCACGTTGTTAACGTTTTGGCCGGGGATACATTAACCTTACAGCTAAAAAGTACCAACAAGCAAAAAGTAAGCCTGGTGCTGCACAATTTCAAAAACATTATTGCTTACAAGGAACTGAAAACAGAACCGGTAGGTTACCAGGTAAAATTTGTGCTTACCGAAGCGCCGAAAGGCCTGGCTACAATAACACTTTTAGACAGCATTGGCCGCCCACTGGCCGAAAGGCTTTTTTTTGCCCATTACCGGCAACAAGAAAGCATCAGCCTGCAAACTGACAAAAGCGAATATAGCACGCGTGAAAAGGTTAACCTTAAACTTCATTTAAACAGCCTGGAAGGAGGCGGTATGGTATCTATCGCCTGTGTACAGGAAAACAGGGTTGAAAACGATAAACAAACGGATATAACAACCTATACTTACCTTAAACACGATCTCCAGGAACTTCCTGCCGATCCACTTGGCAAAAATTACGATAATCCAGAGTACATTAAGGATATCCTGTTGGTAAAAGGCTGGCGCAGGTACACCTGGGCGGATATGGTCAATACTGCTGCCAGGGATACAATCAATGGTTACCCGTCGGCTACCTTTAGTGGTGTAATAACCAAAACAGAAAAACCGCTTAAAAAGTCGACGACGCTAACTTTAATTGGCGGCAGCAATATTAGATCTATCAACACGGGCGGTACCGGAACTTTTGAGATACCGGAAAATAATTTATTAACGGAACCCGGTAAAAAAGTAACGCTGATGGTGGCAGATAAATACCCCGAGCTATTTGAAATTGCCTATACGAATCCATATAAAAAACGCAATCAAAACCTTGCAGACAACATTTCAATTGACCAAGCGAAACTGGCCCGGGAAACAAACACCAATTCGCAAACTATACCCGGTTTTGAAAAAGCCATAGCCTTAAGGGAAGTGGTGATTAAAGACAAAACGACTGACAATATTTATGGCATTAAATGGCATGCCGATGAAGGTACCTGTGATGATTATGTATGCCTTTATAATTTTTTAAATTGTTCGGCACATAAAAAAGGCTATACCGGAACCACAATTCCGATAGTTGGCACAACATATTCATCTGAACGGTATGGAAACATTGTTTACAAAGGGTGTATCCTATCAAAAAAGGCTGCCGAACCTAAATACAAAATTTCTATTGCCGGGATAAACCTGCCAAAAGAATTTTACCCTATTGATTCAACCATGGTAACCGCTCCGGAGCCGCAATACGTATCTACCATTTATTGGAATTATGGTGTAAAGTTAAAACCTAACGAAGATGTAAACCTCTCCTTTTACACCGGCGATATCACTGGTAGGTTTCGCATTATTGTACAAGGAGCAGGCGAAAATGATGTATTTACCAACCAACTCAACTTTACCGTAAAAAAGAAAGTTGATCCATAAAAAGGTTAAAGTTTACTTTGGTTTGGGCACCCTACCTATAAACCGCTGGCCCTTTCCATCAGTTGTTTGACTATCAATCCTACCAACATAAGTTTGTCCGCAATTAATTATACATGTGCACCCGTTAGTGTGTGCATCATAAACCTTATGTTATGATATAACATTTAACCAAAACCATAAAATAGACAGGCGTAAAATCCAAAATCAAAAGTTTTACAAAAATTTTAAAAAGAACTAAAATGTTTTTAATATTTTATGATAATTCCATGAAAACAAGTATTTTAATGGCCGGTAATTAAATCACAATGAACCAGCTCTCTAAACGCCTTTTATCTATTGATGTCCTCCGCGCCGTCACTATGTTACTGATGATATTTGTTAATGACGCCAGCGGCGTAAAGCACATTCCCGAGTGGATAGACCATGCCGATGGTAAGGCCGATGCGATGGGTTTTGCCGATACCATATTCCCGGCGTTTTTGTTCATTGTCGGGCTTTCACTTCCCTTCGCCATTAAAAACAGGATGAATAAGGGCGATTCTTTTTCATCAATATTAACCTATATACTTACCCGTAGCGCCGCATTAATTATTATGGGCTTTTTCCATGTAAACCTGGAAAATTATGCGCTAACGGCGGGCATCATACCGCAGGCGTTATGGGCTATATTAATAACCATCGGTTTCTTCCTCATTTGGCTGGATTATCCTGAAACTATGGCCAAAGCAAAGCGGTACACCCTTATAGGCGCCGGTATTTTATTACTCATTGTAATGGCTATTATTTATAAAGGAGACGAAGACGGTGTTATTCAGGGCATGCGCCCTTATTGGTGGGGTATTTTAGGCATTATAGGCTGGGCTTACCTGGTATCGGCGTTGGTATATCTTTTAGCCAAAGGAAAAATGAATATCATGATAATTGTACTGCTGTGTTTTGTAGCTATAAATATTGCCAGGCATGCCGGTGTTTTCAAATTTAAAATTCCGGTGCTGGGCGATGCGTCGGCAGTATACCTGGTAATGGGTGGTGTTATAATCTCCGAGATTTATGCGCTGCTTGTATCAAAAAATAAAACACAATTGTTGTGGGTAATATTGGGGGCAACAGGACTGCTATTAATTGTATTAGGTTTATTAATCCGCCCGTACGCCGATGGAATTTCAAAAATACGCTCTACCCCCGCCTGGATCTTTATCTGTAGTGGCATAACCCTATTGTTTTTCGAGCTGATGGTTTTCCTGGTAGATGTTAAGGGTAAAAAGAATTGGTTTAAGCTGATATGGCCCGCCGGCACCAGTACACTTACCTGTTACCTGATGCCCTATTTCCAGGTTTATATTTTGAAACTTTTTCACCTAAAGTATCCCGATGTTTTTAATAATGGAGCCATCGGGCTTGCGCGTTCCATGGCAACCGCTTTTATACTGATTGCCCTGGTTGGTTTAATGGAAAAGAAACGTATCCGCCTGAAAATTTGAAGTCCTGAGCCAGAAGTTCTAAGTCCCAAGTCGGAAGTCTTGAATTGAAAGTGACAATTTTAAAATTCGCCTTGTACTTAAGACTATTGACTTCAGACTCAGGACTTCAGACTCAGGACTTAAGACTTACTACTTAACACCCGCAGCCCACATCATAGCATTTGTAACCAACTTTACCCAGGCCGGGTTATCCAGCAGGTTTGGTGAGTGACCCATAAAAATATAAATGTTCCGGGCCTTAACGTGCTCATTAGTCCACACCACGGGGTGATCGCCCATTTTTACATCACCTTGTGGATCGTAGGTCGATTCATCAACACTTGCCAGTACGTGTACATTGGGCCGGGGGCTTTTATCATAGGTATACCACTCCTCCTGTTCAATCCGGAAGGATGCCGGTAGGCCCTTCATTACGGGGTGCTGCCTATCCTCTACATTCACAGTGCCTTTGGTAAATGTTCCTATATAATTTTTCCAACTAATGCCACCCATAAAATCCGAAAACCATTGCCATTCATGAAATCCGTCAAACTCGCCAAGCAAGGTGGCATGGTGAAATCCAACCCATCCTCCCCTGCCTTCGGCAATATATTTTTGAAAAGCGGATACGGCCTTATCGGGCCAACCGTAGGGTACATAATCCAATTGCAAAAACAATTGGTAATGGCTTAATAGTTCATCGTCAATTTTATCTGGCTTTTGGATATAATCGAYAGTAAACCCCTTTTCGGCAGCCAATTTATTCAACCACACAATTGCCCGGGTTGAAAAGGCGATGTGATGCCCACCATTTTCATATAAGGCCAGCACCTTAAAATGCTTGGGCTGGGCTTTTAAACTAACCGAGGCAAAAACAATGAGTGTAATTAGGGATAGCATTTTTTTCATGGATATTATTATCATTAGTAGCCAAACCCGAAGGCTATATTTTGTTGATTTATTACTCGTGCAAGGCAACCGCAAGCAAGTACCACGCAGTGTGCGGCAGCCACTGCTCGGCCCAGCGCCAGTCGTAATCCTTATGAATCTGGGCGTATGACAGGTTAAAGTCGATATCATTTTCATCATACAGGCCCGATGTTATGCCATTTACAATGCCACCCGGAGCATTTGTATACTCAAACGTACCAAAAAAACCATATGCGGGGTTATTGTGACCTGTACCCWGCAGCATGCTGGCATCAAACGGGTTAAGGCCTAATACCCAGTTCAATTGATCAACAGCAAAAGTTTCCAATTGATCATGAAATGGCTTATCATCGATAAACAAACCGGCGGCAAGCCTCGCAGCCGTCGCCATTGATGATAAACGGGCATTCTCACCCTGCCACCACGGCGATGCATCGCTGCCTTGCGGGAAGAAGAACGATGTGCGCCTGTTGCCCAACGTATCCTGTACCAGCTGGCGACTGTAGCCAAAAGGATTATTCACTTCATGTGTCACCTTAAACTCAAACTCAAACGAACTTTTGATTACTTTTTTTATGGATGCCTGCATCATAGCATCGGCATAAGGATAATAATAAACCAGGCTGGTTACGGGCAAGCCTGCATCTGATGGGTGGAAGAACGGCCTGTCGGTACTATCGGCACGCCAGTAGTTTTTATATTCCTTCCAGGTGGATAAACGACCTAACAGGTTAGTGGCGCGTTTAGCAGCAGCAAGCAAATATTCCGGCTGTTTAGTGGCTTTATACAGCTCGGTGGCTGCACTTAAAGCACAGTAATCATCGAGGATATTTTCCTTCCCATCAAAAGTCATGAGCTTATTGTTGGCCTCCAGGAATTTAAAAGCATTTTCGGCCGCCTGCAAATATTGAGCATTGGTAAAATCGCCGCTCGCTTTTGAGGCAGATGCCATAGCCAGTGCTGCAATAGCAAAGCCCCCGCCCGACCGGTAACTGGCCTGGTAGCGGTGCCAATCGTTATTTTGGGCATCGTTTTTTAACGTTTGATCTTTTGTTTGTTTGATACGGTAAGATGCATCTTCGGCCCGGATCACCCTATCCTTTGCCAACTTACCGGGGCCAGGAGCGGATACCGACCGGTAAAAGGAGCCATTTTTAGCCTGCATACGTACCAGGTAATCGGCACCATACACTGCCTCGTCCAAAACCCGGCGGTTGATCTGCCTGAAATCAGTTACCTTTTTTTCATTGAGCAATTCATTTGTTTTAAACAGGCTATAAACCACTAAGGAAATCTGCTGCGGATTAAAATACAATGAAAATGACAGGTGCGATAAGTGTTTTCCATAATCGCCGGTAGCATCATACCAGCCACCGTGGGCGTCAACAGTATCGGTAGTTTTGCCGGCCAACAGCAGGTTATGGTCAGCCTTATCAATTTCGCCCGCGCTACGCTGGCCTTTAAAGTAATAAACCACATCGCTCAGGGTAGCCTGCTCTAACACATTTTTACCAATTTTGAAAGGATATGAAATGATTTTTTTGCCAGGCAAATCAACCTGTATCCTGTAATTGCCAGCGGTGTTAAAACTGCTAAAATCAATCGTATAAAACTCCCGGCCTTTCCAGCCTTTCACCTGGCCGTTATATACTGGCCTGCCGGCAAAAACGGTGTTATCAGCCTCATCAAGCAACTCAAATGAACTGACAGCGTATTTTTTATCCGCAACTATAATAGCCTTTTTTGCCTGTGTATCCTCGTAGCCCACCTGGTTGGTAACTACTTTTATGTTTTGAGCAAGAGCCATGACGGGAAGGGCAATCGCGATAACTAACGCGAGTAACGGCTGTATTTTTTTATTGATCATAACGTAGGAAGTTATGCCGAATATAAGAATTACACAGTTTATTTCATTGTAATAACTTTAATGGGTAATGGTATTGGCAATATCAGCAAAAGCGTCTGTTTGGTTTTTCACATCCTGTGCCGTTGGGGTATCCTTGCGTGCGTCAAGGCGTGTAAAAACATGCAGGTTTGAATGTACCAACTGGGCGTCAGTATTGGCGCCCGTGCTGGTTTTTGTCCCTTTGTATATCAACACGGCGCTTACCGGGTCGGACGTATCATCTTTATCTGCTTTAAATACTTTTAGAGTGCAACCAGCGGGCAGTGTAATGCCATCCTGTAGTTGCTTACGTACGGTATTTATAACATCATTCAGCTGATCCAACGTTTCGTGGGGCCGGTAGTGGAAATAATACATAGCCTCGCCCGAGGTATTGTCAACAGTAGTATACCCGATAACGGGGCCCAGCACAGCCACAAGCGAAAGCGTTTTATTGGATGGGATTATAATCGGATCGACGAGGAAAATATGTTTAGGTTTTACATGATTGTTAAAATAGCCTTCGGCGATCAGCTCCAATATCAGGGTGCTCCCCGTTGATGAACCTGCTAAACTGATGTTGGTGTATCCCTCCTGCTCCAGTTTACTGTACTCATTCACGATGGGTTGCCTCCAGGTTTTCCAGGTTGAGGATTTAAAATTATCATAGTCAACACCATGTCCGCCTAACAGTACCTGCGAGATAGAAAAGTCGGTACGGTTACCCGCCCAGGCGCGAAACTCGTCCCACTCAAAGGTAGTAGCACCGTAACCATGCACCGCAATGATGACTGGTTTAGTCGCGTCGGCCGGTGTGGGCGTTGGCTTTGCTACCGAAACCAGGTATTTTTCGGGGTGACTTAACGATGGATCTGGAAATTTGCCGCCGTCCAGCATGGTATCATCAATTTTGGGATTTTTGCCACAAGCCGAAAGTAATAGCCCTGCAGTTAAAATGGTAATTATAACTTTTTTCATGGCTACAGTTTTGCAATATTATAAGTGACACTCAATTGGTAAAAAAACGGGTACAAAGTTCCCGCGCCCGATGTTCCGCTACCTGTTATGGAATTGTAACCAAATGACAGGTTTAATTTTGCCGGAAATTTAAAAGCGTAGGATAAGCCTGCATCGCCGGATACGATGGCCGATGTATGGGGTAAACTATCAAATATTGGCGAACCATAGTCGGCAGTAAAATAACCCAGGTTCGCCCGTAAAAAGGGTTGAAGCGAATGTGCGGGCCTGAATTTATAAGTGCCGGATACAAACACGTTATCTTGATTAATAGCATTTGTTCCCCACGCGGTACCCAGCCTGCTGGTAACATAGGCTGCCCCAAGCACCCAACGGCGGGTGAGGTTATACTGGCCGGTTATTCCGTTTTCGTAATAAAGGCCAACACTTTTTTGAAAGCGCATCCCTACATCAAAAGTGTGTACCTGGGCTGCCACCGGTTTGCAAAATGCAATAATCAGCAGGAGTAAAACAACATATGTGTTTTTCATGAATCATATATAAGCCGGGCTTTGATTTACCGGTGAGGTTTAATTGATATGTTATTGTACCGGCTTAAAATCCGGGTGCCCGGCCTGCCATAAAGCAAAGGCGTACTGTGTGGCAAAGTTACGGTAAGCAATTTCTTTGTTCTCCGTAAAGTGCCCGTTGTTGTAATTTACCGACATCAATACCGGTTTGCCCGATGATGTGGCATTTTGCAAAGCCGCCGCAAACTTTCCCGGCTGCCAGACAATAACACGTGGGTCATTCATCCCTCCTACACAAATTACGGCGGGATAAGCTGTACCGTCTTTAACATGCTGCAAAGCATCCATCTGGTATAAGGCCCGCGATTCAACCGAATCCTTTACGGTACCAAACTCTTTGGTGTTATTCAGGCCATTTGGCGAATTTTCCATCCGCAGGGCGTTACTACAACTTACATTACTAATGGCTGCAGCATACAGGTCAGGGCGTTCGGTAATGGCGCGGCCTATTAAAATACCACCCGCGCTGGTTCCTTCGCCTATCAGGTGCTTAGCGCTTGTATAATGGTTATCTACCAGGAATTGGCCCGATGCGTTAAAATCCTGCCAGGTGTTAGGTTTGGTTTTCTTGAAGCCGGCCTTGTACCATAACTGCCCTTTTTCGCCCCCACCGCGCACGTGGGTTTCGGCAACTATCACCCCTTTGTTCATCAACGCCAGTTCATAAATACTAAAATACGGGGTAGATGAAACGCCATAGGCGCCATACCCTGTCATATAGCAAATTGCGTTACCATCCAGTTTTACATTTTTGTTGTACATAATGGTAAGCGGTACCATAGTTCCGTCCAAACCTTTAATTTCCTTTTCTTCTACTATGATATCGTTTACGCCAGGATATTTCAGTTTAGGTGCCCATGGGGCCAGTTTTTGTTTCCCGGTAAGCGGATTATAATTGTAAATGGTAAACGGCTGCTTCCATGAAGTTAGGCCCAACAACACATCATTGCTGGTCACTTCCAGGGGATTTACAAAAGCCTGCCCGGTAAACGGTAATGTAATTTGGGCAGAGTTCCGTTTTGCGAAATTGTATTGGTAGGCTGTTGAATTAATACCATCGTTAGTGGTAAAATACATATAGTCCTTACTCCTGCTTATATTATCTATAGTAGCCGCAAGTTCGGGAATTATAGTTTCGGCATCGGCAACATCCAGGTTATTGATATTGGTTTTGGTGATTTTAAATTTTGTGGCTCCCTCATAAGTAAGCATGTATATATCGGCACCGTTGAAAAAATAATCGGTTACATGATCCTCTGTTTTAAACAACCTTCGCCAACTGATAACTGGTTTCAATAATTCGGTTGCCGGTGCATAAAAGGAGTTTAAATCCTGGTTAACTCCATCCAGCGAAGCTACGATGTAATTATGGCCGGCTGTGTAGGTTATTCGGCAAATATCTTCCGTTTTAATGGACAGGTTAGGATATTTTATCCGACTAAAAATCAGTTTATCTGCTGATGCTTTTGTGCCAACCACGTGGTACATAACGCGGGTATCGGTCATTGAACTTTCCGCGGTATTGTCGCCGTTATTTTGCAATGTGTAAATAAAGCCCTTACCATCCGGCGACCATCCGCTTACTCCAAACCACGATGGGTAGATAGTTTCAGGATACAGCGTTTTAGTATCTACATTCATCACATGGATGGTTGATGTTTCTGATCCGCTTACAGATACCCCAAAAGCTATTTTTTTACCGTCATCGCTCGGCAAAAAATAGTTGATAGAATATTGTTTCCCTTTTACCGGCTTGGGGTCGTACAATAAAATTTCCGTTCCCGTTTCGCCAGGGCGGTAATACAATTTGCCAACATTTTGCCCGGTTATGGTCTTTTTGTAAAAATAACGACCACCCTTTTTCTTCAAGCCACTTATTTTAAACGGCTCCAACGAGTCATAATACTTCAGCGTTTTTACCAAACTGTCCCGGCCGGGAATTTTATCTATGATGCTGTTGGTGTAGTCGGCTTGCGCCTTAAACCAACTTTGAACGGTAGTATCTTTGGTATCTTCAAGCCAGCGGTAATTGTCGGTAACCTGCATGCCAAAATAGGTATCAATTACCGGCTTTTTTGGTGTTGCCGGTGCCTGTGCATACAGGTGAGCTGCAATATGCACAGCAATAATGAAGGGCATTATTTTTTTCATTAAGATAAGATTTCCAGCAATTTATGTAATAATTTTTGATAGAGATTAAATTCCGATCAAAAAGCGTAAAAACACCTAAGGCAAAGGCGTTTAAGTACTCAAATTGTTATTTAGTTCATCAAACAAACACCGTTGTTTTTGGCTGGCAGAAGTTTGAAAAATCAATACCTTTAACCATCAATTATAAAATCATGAAAAAATCAGGCTTATTCCTCGTATTCACACTTTTAGTGGCTTTTCATTCGTTTGGGCAAGACCAAAAGACTATGTTATACAGCAAAGACCCCCAACTTGCCAAAAACAAAAAACTGGTTTATGATTTTTGGCGCGAGGTGCTTGAAGGCGGCCATCTTAACCTCGCCGCAAAATACCTGCTGCCAACCTACATTCAGCATAACCCCAATGTACCTACCGGGCGGCAAGGGTTTATTAATTTCTTTTCCAAATTTGCCAAACCTTTAACTATCCAGGCCACTGTAAAAGCTCCGCTGATTTCGATAGTTGCCGAAGGCAACCTGGTAGTGCTTAGTTTTAAAGATGAACACCCAGATCCGAAAGCAAAAGGCAAAAAATATACCACCACCTGGTTTGATATGCTGCGTATAGAAAACGGCAAAATAGCCGAGCATTGGGATTGCGCGCTTAAAGAGTAATACATTTCTTTACCGGCTTCTCTCCCGCTTGTATTTATATAGGCTTTGTCTATTTCGTCAGCTCCTTTTTAACCATTCATCTATACAAAACCACGGTTCACCGATAAACGGTTGCCCCTTGCCCAGTCATTTATCACCTTTGAGCCAGTAACCGGGATATCGGGACATTTCCCGGCTACTGTGTTCTGTTTTTTTTCATAAGGTTGCAAGCGCCCCGTGGTTAATTCCGGGGCGCTTATTTAAACCCCGCAGAACTACCCAAATGAAAAACAAATGATCAACTGAGTTTAACTATTTTAACATGATCAATAATTGGCATTGCAACGGCTGCTATATTTAATAAATTTTTTAACCAGATGATCGTTTCTAAAAAAGCCACTAATATATTCATTCATGCAGCCGGCTGGCTGATATTCTTTGGCTTTCCGTTGTTATTCATGAACCGTACGCAGCAAAGCAGCAGCAGCACCTACAACGTTATTTTATCGCCCTATTACTGGCTGTTTTGTCTTACCTATATTTTCATGTTTTACTTTAATGCCTGGTACCTGGTACCAAGGTTTGTATTCCATAAAAAATATGTCGTTTACGGGCTTATCGTATTACTACTATCGGGCTGCGTATACTTTTTGCAGCCGTTTGATAACCTGCTTTTACATAATTTACTCAAAGAGAAACAAAGCACCACGGCCCCTATAGGTCCGCAATTGATGCCCGGGGCCGATAGCGGTAACGCCGACCCAAAAAATCTTCCTTTTGGGCCGCTGCCTCATGAGGATTTAAGGATGCAGGACCCCAGCCTGAAAAAACCGTCCAACCAAATCATTTTTATTCATCAATCGGGTAATATTGATATGGTAGGCTTGTTCATTTTCATTATAGTAATAGGTTTGGGCATAGCTATGAGTACGGTGCAAAAGTGGCAGCTTACCGAGCAAATGGTGATCAGGGCGGAAGCAGAGAAAACCCATGCCGAGCTATCCTTCCTCAAGGCACAAATCAATCCCCATTTTTTGTTCAATACGCTGAATAATATCTATGCTTTATCGGTAACGGATAGTGAACATACTTCAGAAAGCATCATGAAATTATCCAATATTATGCGTTACGTAACAGATGAAGTGACAGAGGATTTTGTGTTGCTGCAAAGCGAAATAGATTGCATCAACGATTATATTGATTTGCAAAAGCTGCGCTTAGGAAAAAAAACCAAGTTGGATTTTAACTTTTACGGCGATATGGCACAAAAGAAAGTGCCCCCGTTGGTACTGATGACCTTTATTGAAAACGTGTTTAAGTACGGCGTAAGTAAGCACGAACCTTCGGTAATCAGCATAAATTTGAAAGTAACCGACGACAAAATATTATTCACCTGCGAGAATACCATATTTGATAACCGCCCTGCAAGCAGCCGCAAAGGCATCGGTATTACAAATACAAGGCAACGGTTACAGCATATTTACCCGGGCAGGCACAGGCTAAATATTAGCCAGGAAGCAGCAATGTTTAGGGTTGAGCTGGAAATCGACGCTTAAGTCATAAGTACATAGTCGGAAGCCATAAGTCGAAATCTGTCTTTTCAGGACTTAGAGCTTAAGACTAACACTCATTTTACATTGACAAGACACTTAAAGCTTTCTGCTTTACGCATTCAGCTTTTAGCTTAAACAAATATCATTATGCAGTTAAAATGTGTAGCCATTGATGATGAGCCGTTGGCGCTGGAGATCATCAAAAAATATGTATCAGATTATCCATCGCTGAAGATGGTAAATACTTTTGAAGACGCCATTTCGGGTGCCGAGTACCTAAAAAGAAACCCGGTAGATGTGCTGTTTGTAGACATCAATATGCCCGACATAACCGGGGTTGACCTGGTGCGCTCATTGGACGAAAAGCCGATGATTATATTTACCACGGCTTATAAAAAATTCGCGTTTGAAGGTTTTGAACTGGAGGCGTTGGATTACCTGCTGAAACCCATCAACAGCAACCGCTTTGGCGCAGCCGTGCATAAAGCCATTGATTATTATCAATTTAAGCATACCGACCACACCGCCGAGGATGAACACATTTATGTGCATTCGGAATACCGGGTGATAAAAATCGGAGTCAGGGATATCGAATACATTGAGAGTATGCAGGATTATATTAAAATCCACCTGCTCAGTGCCGAAAAGCCTATTCTCACGTTGATGTCGCTAAAAAGCATGATCGAAAAAATACCGGCCACCCAGTTCATCCGCATCCACCGAAGTTTTGTGGTGGCAAAGGCTCAAATCAGGTCGATATACAACCGCAAGGTAAAATTGCGCAATATCGAACTTCCGATAGGCACCAATTACGCCGATTTCATCAAAGACTGGTCTAAATAATTGTCTTTTAACCCGTTCATCGGCACATTGGGGGTATTAACCGACACATTGTTTTTAAACAGCGGCATTAAGGCGATTTTTATACTATAAACTTATTTAATCCCCTAAAAGATGAAAACTACAGGCAGCAAAAAGAAGATCCTGATTTTAGATAAAAACAGCAGAATGTTATCTGTAATTGATGATATTATGTATTATGGCAATTTTGATGTACACCTTACTTATGATCCTAATGCCATTTATGATAAAGCAAAAGTGATACATCCAGATCTGATCATTTTAGATTATTTACTGTTAGATATGGATTGCGCGTTAGTTTGTCAGGATTTTAAGGACGATGAGCAATTGAGGCAGGTACCCATAATTGTGGTTACAGCTTTCAAAAGCAAAAAAGCCGAGCTGGAATCATACAAATGCGATGCTTTATTTGTAAAACCATTGGATATGGAATTGCTGGCATCACGGATGGAATATTTGATGGCATCGTAATTGGGTTGGATTGAGTTAGAGTAAGTTGATTAAGTTGGATTGAGTTGATTAAGTTGGAGCAAGTTAATCGAGTTGGAGTAAGATGATGGACTTGGATCAACTGAATTTAACCTAATCAACTTAATCCAACCTAATCAACCCAATCAACCGAAAACATCAATTTTGTAAAACCCGCGTAAACCTGTTAAGTTTAGCCTTTATTATTTACCGTACCTGCAATTATAAATGAAAATTAAAAGTAACATAGCTACCAGCGAAAACGGGTTTATTTTTAACCCGGCAACCGGCGATTCTTTTTCGGGAAATGCCATTGCTGCACTGCTGTTATTGGCTATGAAAAGTGGCAAAACAGAAAGTGAGATAAAGCAAGATATACTGAACAGGTATAACGTAAGTGAGCGCCAACTGGATCTTGACTGGGAAGATTGGATGGTACAGCTAAAGGAAGCAAATCTGCTTGAAACTGAAGGATAATGCCAAACAAGTACAGTAACTTATGTATTGCAGTTACCGGCCTTAACGCCAAYGACAACCCAGGGCCGGGTATGGCGGTTATCCGCTCATTAAGGGAGGCTTTTGGGGCAGGATTAAGAGTTATCGGCTTATCCTATGAATCATTGGAGCCTGGGATTTATTTGCGGGAACATGTAAACAAAACCTATCAAATACCTTACCCAACAGAAGGTACCAGTGCCTTATTGGAAAGATTGGCCTATATCCATCAGCAGGAAAACCTGGATGTGGTTATTCCGAATTTTGATTCGGAGCTGTTTAATTTTATCAAGATAGCACCGCAGTTACAGCAAATGGGTATAGCTACTTTGCTGCCTTCGCAACAACAGTTGGCACTGCGTGATAAAGTAAATTTGAAGGATTTTGGAACAAAAAATGGATTTTATGTCCCTGCCGATCATAAAATATACCATGCAGATGAACTGAAAAAAGCAGCTGATGAGTTTAACTTCCCGATGGTAATAAAAGGGAAATTTTATGATGCCTATGTGGTATATACCATGGACCAGGCCCTTAAAGCGTTTCATCAGCTTAATGCCACATGGGGAGTACCGGTAATAGCACAGCAATACATAACCGGTACCGAAATAAATATAGCTGCGCTGGGCGATGGTAAAGGCAACAATACCAGCGTAGTGGCCATGCGGAAACTATATATTACCGATAAAGGCAAAGCTTGGGCCGGAGTTACCATCAAGGAAGATAAGCTTATTGAACTGGCCGGCAATTTTGCTAAAGCAACCAATTGGAAAGGTAGTTACGAAATGGAGATCATGAGCAATGCCGAGGGGCATTTATATATATTAGAGATTAACCCACGGTTTCCGGCATGGATTTATTTAACAGCCGCTGCCGGCCAAAACCAGCCCGAAGCTATGGTAAAAATGGCTTTGGGCGATGATGTTTTACCATACACCGATTACCAGGCAGGTAAACTGTTTGTGCGGTATTCATGGGACCACATTGCCGATATCAGCGATTTTCAGCACATATCGGTATTTGGCGAATTATAATTTGATTACAATGGAAAAGCTGAAATACGAAAAGCCATATATTAAAAAACTGCACGCCGGCGTGATGAACAAGTTTGGCACACGCACCGGCATACAGCCTGTTAAAAGCATCGAGGGTGTTTCTGTTAAAAGCTTGGTCGACCAATACGGCTCGCCGGTTTTTGTATTATCAGAAAAACAGATCCGTAAAAACTACCGTTCGGCGTACCGGGCTTTCAGTACCCGTTACCCAAAGGTGCAATTTGCATGGAGTTATAAAACCAATTACCTGAATGCTGTTTGCCAGGTATTTCACCAGGAAGGTAGCTGGGCCGAAGTTGTATCCGGTTTTGAATATCAAAAAGCATTGGGCAACGGCGTGCCGGGCAGCAAAATTATTTTTAACGGGCCAGGCAAATCAAATGACGAATTAAAGCTGGCCATTGAAAACGACTCGCTTATCCATATAGATCATTTTGAAGAGCTTAACCAGCTGCTTGCATTAAGCAACAACCTGGCCAACAAACCACGAGTTGCCATTCGCGTAAATATGGATACCGGCGTATACCCGCTTTGGGACCGTTTTGGTTTTAATTATGAAAACGGCGAAGCATGGACAGCATTATCAAAGGTAATTTATTCGGGCAAGCTACAGCTGGCCGGGTTACATTGCCATATCGGCACATATATGCTTACAACAGCAGCCTACGGTATTGCGGCAACTAAACTATGTGATTTGGCTATGCGCTGCCAAACGCAATTGAGTCATAAAATAGAATATATTGATATGGGCGGTGGTTTTCCATCAACCAATACTTTAAAAGGCGCCTATTTGCCCGGGAATGACACGGTGCCTTCTGTTGATGATTTTGCCGAGGCTATTACATCGGTAATGCTCAATTTGGGCTTTGCAAATGACGATTTACCTTTACTTATCCTGGAAAGCGGCAGGTTATTAATAGATGACGCCGGTTACCTGCTGGGTACGGTAATAGCCAATAAACGCTTAAGTAATGGTAAAAGGGCTGCCATTATGAATTTTGGTGTTAATATTTTATTCACCTCATTTTGGTATGAACACCAGATAAGCCCGGCCCAGGACTTTGCGCCGCATACAGAAAATATGGTGGTTTACGGACCGCTATGCATGAATATTGACGTAATAAGGGAAAGCATTAACCTGCCCCTGCTTAACCCGGGCGATAACGTGGTAGTACACAAAGTTGGCGCTTACAACATGACGCAGTGGATGCAGTTTATAACACTTAGACCGGCTGTGGTTTTAATAGATAAACAGCAGCGCACTCACCTTATCCGCAGCAACGAAACACTTGAATACACAGAAGGGCCCGAGCTTATGGCCCAACATTTAAAAGCCAGCAAGTGAAGCAAATCACAGCATTTATAAAATCGGTAGTTAGTTCCTATTCGGTACTGTTTTTTTCACAGAACCGAATATTGGGGACCATCTTGCTGTTGGTTTCTTTTTTTAATCCTGTATCTGGCTTTGCCGGGTTAGGTTGTGTTGTTTTTTCGTTAATAGTATGCCGGTTGTTAAAGTTTAATGGCGACAACCTGCAACTGGGTATTTACAGTTTTAATTGCCTGTTGTTGGGCATTGCCTTCGGCGCGTTTTATAGCGTAACCCCTGTGTTTCTGCTGTGGCTTTTTGTTGCCTGCTGTGCTGTAATTGTGGCCACCATCATTATCTCCACACGGTTAGGTACGCTGGGGTTGCCCATGCTATCATTGCCTTTTGTACTTATATTTTGGCTGGTGCTGCTGGCATCTAATAGTATTTTCGCTATGGGCCTGCAACAAAAAGACAGCTACCTGTTAGAAGAGATTTATGCCGGCCCGGGCAACCATATGGCAGGCATTGAGGGTTACCTTGCTACGGAACTGCCGCAATTTGTGAGTCTTTTCTTCCGCTCATTAAGTGCGGTGTTATTTCAGCATAATATCATCGCAGGGATGCTTATCAGTTTAGGGATGCTTATTCATTCGCGCATTGCTTTTAGTTTGCTTATCGTCAGCTTTGTAAGCGCAATTGGCATTAACGGGCTTACGCATACTTACCCAGAGGGAATTAGCTATTATCATTTAGGAGCCAATTTCATGATGGCTGCAGTAGCCATCGGAAGTTTTTTTACAATCCCATCCCTCCGCTCCTATTTGCTGGCAATTTTGAGCATCCCAATGGGCTTTCTTATTATTAACGGCTTAACAGGTTTTATGTCGGTACATGCATTGCCGGTATTTTCGCTTCCATTTTGTATCGTCAATATCAGCCTGTTGTATTTTTTAAAACTGCGGCATACCAGTGAAAAATTACAATTGGTTGTGTTCCAGCACTATTCGCCGGAACGAAACCTTTACCAGTTTTTAAACCAGGAGGAACGGCTGAACGATCTTAAATATTACAAACTTAACCTGCCGTTTATGGGGTATTGGACGGTGTCGCAGGGATACAATGGTAACATAACACACAAAGGAGACTGGGGCCAGGCACTGGATTTTGTGATCAGCGATGATGAACATAACACATTTCAGTATCCGGGTACCTTGCCCGAACATTTTTATTGCTTTAACAAACCTGTTTTGGCTTGCGGCCCCGGCGTTGTTGAACAGGTTGTAAACAATATAGAAGATAACGCCATCGGCAAAGAAAACCTTAAAGAAAACTGGGGAAACACCGTGGTGATCCGTCACGCAGCAGACTTTTATTCCAAAGTATCGCACCTCAAAAAAAATTCGGTAAAAGTTAAGCCCGGTGATGTTGTAAAAACCGGCGATTTGCTTGGTTTGTGCGGCAATTCGGGGCGGTCCCCCGAACCACATCTGCACTTTCAAGTGCAGGCTACGCCCTACATCGGGTCCAGAACGTTGAGTTATCCCATATCCCACTATATTAGCCGGGCTAAACACAAGAACAGCTTTATAAGCCATACGATACCTACAGAAGGCGAGCTTGTTGGCAATCCTGAAACTGACACCCAAATTAAAAAGGCATTTGATTTTCAACCAGGATATATTGCAAGCCTGGTATCCGAAAATGGAACAACCGAAGATTGGGAGGTTTTTAAAGATGGATTAGGCCAATCTTACATCTATAGCAAAACAACAGGGGCAGTTGCCTATTTTATCAACAACGGCGTTATGTTTTATTTTACCAGTTTTTACGGTAGTAAGAAATCGCTGCTTTATAACTTTTACCTGGCGGCATACAAAGTTGTTTTTAGCAATAACGAAGGGATGCCAATAACCGACAAATTACCGCTTAACGAAACAGCCAATAAACTTTTACTTTGGATACAAGACGTTATTGCACCATTTTACGGGTTTATTAATATTAATTACCATAACTACAATCTGGTTAATAAAAATGGAGTAAGCATCACGTCTAAAATTCATACTGAAATAGCAGGTAAAAAAAACGAGGATGCTGAAGTAAGCGTTTATGTAGATCATGGCAACCTGGTTTCTTTCAGCATCAATTCAAATGGCAAAAACATTACAGCAAAATGGGGTACAAAAAACTGATACTGCTTTTTACTTTATTTGCTGCGCTGGCCGCTAAAGCGCAGGATAACAAATTTGCCGTGGCCGATAGCACTGCCGAACAACTGTACAATGCCGGCGATTGGAAACAAATGATCGTATTCGGCAACAAAGCCATTGCGGATAGCGTTGATTTTCCGGGCCTGCGTTTTAAGCTTGGCTATGCTTACATGATAACCGGAAACTACAAAGCGGCTATCGAACAGTTTGACCTGGTATTAAGTAATAATTCGGCCAATTTTACGGCACGCCTGTACGATTATTACTGCAATACCTATTTAAATAACGACCTTGGAGCATCATATAACGCCGGAAAACTGGATACGGCAACCAGGCGTTCTCTGAAACTTTCTCCATTTGGGGTGATAGATGCAGAACTGGAAAGCGGCCTAAAACTGCCCAACAATAGCCAGCGCGATAATGGTTTTTTTGAACGTGTTGGATTAAGTAACCGCCTATCATGGCGTTTGCAGTTAGATCAGTCGTTCATGTTTTTCAGTCAAAACATATTCCGATCGTTATTTTACGACAAGGACGCAGACAAATATCTATCGGGTAAAACAGACAGGCAAACAGAATATTTTGTTAGGGCAAAATTTGGTATTAGCCCGCACGTAAACATCATTGGATCGTATCACTACATTTACACTACTTACCGGGGTAGCGTCAACAATAGTAATTTAGGTTTATTAGGAATAAAATACACTGGCCGTTTTGTTGACTTGCAGGCAGATGTTAATTTTGGCCAATTAATAAACAACACTTTAAAACAATATAATACCAGGCTAAATTTTTACCCATTGGGCAATCTTAATTTATACACAACAAGCAGGGCATCGGTATTAAACTTAAGCGGAACCAACAGTTTTGTATACAACCAGGCATTGGGCTTTAAAGCATTTAATAAAACATGGCTTGAAACATCGGTAACTTTTGGCAATCAAGACGATTATTTGGATGCTGATGGTCTTTATGTATATAATTCTATCGACCCAACAAAATTTAAATACGGGGAAACCGTTTTTTACCAGTTAAACGCCCACGCCCTGTTGAATTTAAACTATATTTATGAAAAGAAGGCGGATATTTACCGTTCTGTAAACTATAATCAAAATTCTGTTACGTTAGGTATGATATGGAAATTTTAAAAAAAACGTTTATAGCAGTATTTTTAATTTTATTTGCGTTACAGCTACAGGCCCAAACCAATGCTGTGCTGCAAAAAGCATTTCGTAATAGCTATGTAAATGAGCAGAATAAGAATTATACGGCAGCTATCAACGATATTTATCCTTATCTGACTGATAACAGCTATGAGATAAATATCCGCTTAGGCTGGCTGCACTACCTCAACAAAAACTATACAGCTTCGCAAGCCTATTATCAAAAAGCCATTAGCATAAAACCTGGTGCTATTGAACCTAAGTTTGGCTATGTAAAACCCCTTTCGTTTTTACAAAGCTGGGATAAAGTGCTTGAACAATACCTTGCTATTTTAAAAATAGACCCGCAAAACACACAAGCCAATTACTGGGCCGGTGTAATTTATTATAACCGTAAACAATATGATGCCGCTGTAAGGTGTTTCCGGGTAGTTGTAACCCTTTATCCTTTTGATTATGATGGTAACCACATGCTGGGCTGGAGTACGCTGATGGCCGGCAAAAAAACAGATGCCAAACCCTTTTTTGAACGTGCGTTGGTTATTAAGCCTGCCGATGCTTCCAGCAGCGATGGATTAAACCGTTGTAATTGATTGATCGGTATAATATGACCGTTTATCGATTCACTAATTTTTTTGCGCAGCCTGCATTATACTTTTGATTAGATTAAAAACGATTGGCGAGTTTCTGTGTTAAATATCGGCCAACCATTAAGGTGCCATTACCGTATATAAGTTATAAATGAAAATAAAATATTTACTTTTAAAAATGCAGCTTATTGGCTGTCTTTCAATAACTATAGCTTTTAGTTCCTGCAAAAAAGATAAAACAAGTGCGGTTGTAAACGCAATGCCGGTAACCATTGGTTTATACGAATATGCCAGCGACGTTGATAAAAGGCTATTAGTTCCTATTACAAAAATAGGCACGCAAACTGTAAACTACGGGACTATATTTGATACCGGATCACCGGGAATGACCCTGGATGCTACCGGTATTTTGCCTGCATCAATGATAACACCTACGGGTATCACAGTAACAGGCGACTCAACGGTTGTAAATGGCATCACGGTAACGTCAAAAACATCAACAGTAAGTTTTGGAGATGCAACCGGCACCACCACAGAATACGGAAATTTAGCTTATGCCAACATTACCGTTGGCAATTCATTAGGAAGCCTGGAATTAAAACGGGTTCCATTTTTTTTATATTACAAAATAAAAGACAGCAAGGGTAACACATATCCCGCGCATTCGGCAGACGTTTTTGGGGTAGGAACCGGAACAAGCAGTACAAATGCCAATATATCGAGCCCGTTAAAATCTTATTCTTACGGTACCGGCCTAACCAGCGGCTTTAAACTGGCAACGTTAAGCAGCACGTCGTTCCTGGGCACGCCTACGTATGTTTCCAACTTACTTACGGTTGGGTTAACCAGTGCCGATTTATCGTCGGCTGGGTTTATTATGCACCCATTATTGCTAAAATACAGCTACAACCCATACATCGAAGGAACGTTAACTTATAACAATAAAACCATTGATGCTATATTTTTATTTGATACAGGTACGCCATCAGTTAGCACTATCGAAGACAAGCTTGCGGTCGCCGCTGTCTCTTTGCCCACCAATACAACAGTTACTTTAAAAACTAACCAGGGTTTTACTTATACCTATGTTACATCAAGCACAGGTAATCTTACGCAGGTAGCAAACCCTAATACGACACAAGATTACCGCACCATTTTCAGCCTCGACTTTTTTATAAAAAACGAGTATTTGACAAATTACGCAAGTCGCGTTATTGGGTTAAAGAATAATTAACAGTAAAATTCATTCATCGATAAATAACCGCCTTTTATCGACACATCGTTGCCTGGTAACCCCCATCACTGGTAATTTTAATTAACAACCCCGATAACCATATCGGGTACCATTATTAATCAAAATAAATCCAGATGAAAACGAAAATTACTTATTCATGGGTATTGGCGCTTGCTGTTACGTTCGGTTTTGCTTCATGCCAAAAAGAAAGCGGATCTAAAACAACAACTACAACTACCCCAACTTCTACAACCATTGCGTCAACAGGGGCTATTGCCATCAGCCTGGCTTCGGGTACAACCGACTCGGTTTATATGGTTGGCTGCTTGGGCCATCATGACAAAAAAGACTCTGTTGCATTTAGTGCGCTGCCAACAGCTATTGGCACTTACCTTGCCGCAAGTTACAGCGGCTACACGTTTAAAAAAGCATATGCAATTACCGATAGTGCCAAAACAGTTATTAACTACATTGTGGTAATTAAATATAACAATGCATTGGTTGGCCTTAAATTTACCGCTGCTGGTGTATTTGTAAGTACCCTTGAACAGCGCGACGGACATGATTTACAAGGCCCGGGATGGCACCACGGCGGCCCGTTTGATAACAGGGATGGTAAACACCGTGATACCGTAGCGTTAACGGCTTTGCCATCTGCGGTAAGCAGCTATTTTAAAGCCACTTACCCAACAGACACTTTGCTTCATGCGTCTATTACGCCAGATAGCGCCTATGTATTAGTAAGTAAAAACAACGGTTTATTTATTACAGTTGTTAAAGCAACCGGAACTTTAGTAAAACGTACCCAAATTGACAAACACGTTGGCACCCATGTTGCGGTAACGGCGGCTAACCTGCCAGCTGCCATTACCACTTATTTAACAACAACCTACCCCGGCTACGTTTTTGACCAAGCTTTTTCGCATAGTGTAAGCGGAGTTATTAAAGGGTATGATGTAGAGATTACCTCCAACAGTACTAAGTATGTAGTTGTATTTGATGCTACAGGCACCTTTGTAAAAGCCTTCGCCGTTCATTAAAACATTCCTGATTAATATATATAGTAAAGCCGGTCCTCGTTAAACTGAGGCCGGCTTTTTTATTTTCATCCCTGGCGTCTGTTTCTCCTGGAAATAAATAAGCTCTGTTGTCTGGGATACCTATAGTTCAACTACTTTTTAGGCTGATAAAGCTGGTTTAAAAAAATAGTAATGCCATACTTAGCATTTTTCCATTTTTCGTCAAGCGCATCAGGCACTGCGCCGGGGCTTTGGGCAAAATTACCGGCAATAATGTCTATATCCCCATCGCCGTCAATATCTGCTTTTTCGAGTGTGAGCGACTTTAGCGGAATATCGCTTTTAAGTGTGTAGGATTTGAAGGTGAATTTTTTTTGATCCGTATTTTCGAGGTAAACAAACGATTCATCAACCAGCTTACCAAAGTCGGGGAAGAAAGCGCTGCAGGCAAAATCAATATCGCCATCTTTGTCAAAGTCTTCTGCTACTACACGGGTTACGCCGTATATGGGATAAAAAAACTGTTCTTTAAAAACACCGTCGCCCTGGTTAATATTGATGCGTATACCGTGATAGGCTTTCAATATCTGCGAATAATCTGCATTATCGCCATGTACCGTTACAATATCCATCAGGCCATCGTGGTTATAGTCAACAAGTGTCATATCGGTTGTGCCATAATCGGGCGGAAAACGCAGCACACGTTTGGCTTTAAACTTAAGGTTATCTTTCTGATAAAATATATACACACTTTCATCACCTTGCGAAAACATAGCAACAATATCCTTTTTGCCATCGCCATCCATATCTTTTATATAGCATTTTATAGCTCCCGGGAGCGGCAGCAGCACATCCTCGGTATACTTGCCTGCTTTATTTTTTTTAAACAATGACAGGCCACCTGTTTTATTACCAAAATTACAAACTACGATCTCGGGTACACCATCGTTGTTCAGGTCTTCAATCTCGGTATGCACAGGGCGGTGCAATAAGCTCAGTAGTGTTGTGCTCGCGCTATCTTTGTAATTAACATATGCACCCAGGCTCAGTTCGCTCGGGTACAACTTTCCTATTTCCGTAAAGTAGGAGTTATCCTGATAAAAATTAAAATCAACAACCGGGCTTTTTGTTTGGATGGTTTTGGTTACCCCGATATTATATTTCCAGGTAAGCACTTCGTTAAAATAATTACCTATCCATAAAGTTTTGTTTGCTGTGTCGTACTCCAGCCCGGTTATCATTGAAGGTCCTTCGGCGCTCACCTGGATATCCTGCCGGGTAAATTGTTTTAAAGGGTTATTACGGTTTAGCCGGCTTTCATCAGCCATGACAGTGTCAGGCGCCAGGTCGGTAATGTATTTTACAAGCTTGCTCCACTCCTCCTGTGTTAATACAGCCTGATCAGGAATAATATTATGCTTGTTAACAATTGCCTTTTCTTCGTCTGATAAACCCCGCAACGGGTTATAACCAGGATAAATGATTCCCATTCGGGCAGCCATAACAGGCAATACATGCTGTGTCCATACCCGTTTAGTTAAACCTGCCGGATCAGGCAACATGTGGCAGCTGGCGCAAAAAACAGTAAATAAAGCTTTACCGTTATCATCGGTTTTATACCGCTTTGACTTTGCGGCAACAGAGTAAGTTGTAAATGAATTCAGACCGATCATCAGGGTTAGCAGGAAAAGTGCTGTTATGATGACCGGTCTGATTTTCATATTTGTCTCTATTCGTCAATACTTATCGTTCGCGGAACATTTGAGGCGTTCCAACCATTAATGCTCACTTCAAGCTTTTTCTTAGATGCGGGTGCATTATAATCAATAATTAACTTTTTTTCCTCTCCCGGCAACACTGTAACATAATTATCACTGTAAAATGCCGGCAATATCCTTGTTTTACTATCTGCATCTACCAACGATACCCGGTTAAAAAAAGCAAGCACACTATTCTCTTTGTTAACTAACGTAACTTCTACCCTGCCTGGTTTTATATATTTTGCTTTAACCGATAATTCTTCGGCTTTCATTTTTTGCAGACCGGAAAATCCGCCTTTGCTATCCGGAATCCAGTAAGTATTATCAGTAATTAATTTTTTGTTTTCATCCAGCAACTGTAACGACAGAAAAACTCCCTCCTTTGCAGCCAGTTTGTCAACTGTACCTTTTATAGAGAAGTACTTTTTAACGGTAGTGGCGTTTATATCTGCAAAAACCTGGGTTAGCAAATTTTCTTTGCCCTCCATATCATAAGTTTTTACTACCATCATCATACTGCGCCTTGCTTTAAAAGTATTGTTAGCCACCATTACCATTCCGTTAATTGGGTTGTACATGATATGGAATGGGGCACTGCCGTTATGCAAGCCATATAAACAGGCATTGGGGTCAAGGTAATAGTCATACATCTGGCCACGCATGGCTGTCCATGGATTTTGGGTTTTCCAGATGATGAAACCTGTATACCAGTCCCACATGTGCGATGTAAAACCTTCGGCAAGGCCGCGATACTGGTCGTAGTTTACCAGTTGGGCTTTCATGGCAAAATCGGCAGCATTTTTGGCTTTACCATATTTATTAATGGCGGTATCATAGCCAATATATTTATGATAATCCCAAACGCTGTCTGTTTTTGTTTTGTGGGTTTCTTCGTCATATACGGGCGGTATCATGTTGGCTGTGGGTATAAAACGCTTCAACGATTCATAATCGCCAACGCCAACCGAGCCAACTTCGGAATTGAAAGGAAATGTTTTAAACTCCCAGAATACCGACAACGGCTGAATTCCGTATGGCCCATCCCCGTTACCACCCAACACATTGTGCGACATGCTATCGGAGTTGGAGTAATCAACAAACCAGCGGGTATTATCCAATTTTGGCAAAATGGTATCGCGCAAAGCAGTAAGGATATCTTCAGGCGGGGTTATCTCGTTCCCCCCACACCAAATGGCCAGTGACGCATAATTACGTACCATTTTTATCTGGTCAATTGCCGAGCGTAAGAACAACCCGTGATCATCAGGGTATTGGCGGCGTGTCCATTGGTCGTCCAGTTTTTGTGGATCCTGCCAGCGGCCATTACAGTCGCCAGATCCCCACAAATCCTGGAAAACCAGCATACCGTATCTATCACAGGCCTCAAAAAACTCAGGACGTTCAATCATGGCGCCACCCCATATCCTGATCAGGTTCAGGTTCATATCGCGATGATAACGCACTTCGGCATCATAACGCATATCCGAAAGGCGCAGCATGGCATCAGATATTACCCAGTTACCTCCTTTGATAAAAATTTTCTGGCCATTAACCATAATCTGGCGGCTGCCGGTATGTTCGTTATATTCACTCGTCAGTTGGCGTACCCCTATATTAAGCTGATGCTGATCTGAAACAGCCTTACCCGCCGCGGTAAACTTTAACTTGAAATTATAAAGATGTTGGTCGCCGTAACCATTAGGCCACCAGAGTTTAGGATTGGTAAGGTTGTAATCGGCAAAACTAACATTGGTAGTAGAGTTTGGTTTCAGGCTAACTGCTTTTGAGATAGTTTTACCATCCAGTTCAAAACTTAACGAGCCATTTACCGCTGCCGGCGTTGGGTTGCTTAATTCGGCCGCTACTTTAATAACAGCGGGTTGTTGCGCCCCTTCCGGAAGCCTTACCCCGGGTACCAGTGTTACAATGTGTTCGTCTGCAATGCGTACCGCTCCTGTTTTTTGGATGGTTACTTTGTCCCATATACCGGTGTTCCTGTCGCGCATGGGCTGTATCCAATCCCAGCCTGCTGTGTACTGTAAACCAACGTTACGCGCAATTGTACCGTCGCCGCCCTGGCCGCCATTTGGGTTGCCAACAACATCTGGCGGGTGCACCAATACAGCCAGGCGGTTATCTCCATTTTTTGCAAGATAAGGCGTTATATTGTAGTTAAACCGCAAAAACATCCCTTTTTGAATTGTTTTGTTCAGCTTATGTCCGTTCAAATAAATATCGCAGCTATAGTTAATTCCCCTAAAATTAAGGTAAACCTGGTTACTGCCCGTTGCCGGTGTTTCTTTAAAATCTTTGGTAAACCAATAGGTGTAATAATCGGCACCGGTTTTATAAATATCGGCTATGTGCTCGTTGTTCATGCCCCAAAATGGGTCGGGCACTTTTTGGTTATTTAATAACGTGGTCAGCACTGTTCCTGGTACCGTAGCGGGCATCCAGGCTGTAGTGTTAAATGCTGCAGTCGATAGTACTGTTCCGCTTTCTTTTACACTGCCGATAGGCGCACACTTCCAGCCGGAATTTAGTTCGTAACTACTTTGGGCGTATATATTAACAAAGGGCAGTATCAGAGCCAGCGTAACAAGCAGTTTTAGCTTTGCCGGCCTGTAAGTTAAAGTTGGGGGCATTTTTTATAGTTTAGTATATGATGTAGTAAACGTTAATATTGAATTTTAAATACCGCTGCTTGTTTTAAACCAGATTGCGTTTGCAACGATGAAGGTATAGTTATATTTACCACGCCTTCGCCCAGGGTGTATTTAACTTTTGCTTTAACACCCAGCAAACTAATTTTTTTCACTTTGTTTTTACCTGTCAGGTGCAAAGCAATTTTTTCAGGCAAAACCACATCATCCTGGTCTTTGGGCGCCAGCACAAAAGCGTATACGCTATTACCTGCTTTGGTATAGTAGGTATTTCCCTCAGAGTACGGCGCTATAGCATCCGAACTATAAATACCATCCCCGTTAATTTTCATCCAGTCGCCAATTTGTTTGAGGCGACTGTAAGCAACCGGATCCCAATCGCCATCAGGGCCGGGGCCAATGTTCATGAGCAGGTTACCGCCGCGTGAAACAATTTTTACCAACAGGGTTACTATTTCATTAGCTGATTTATAATGGTCGCCGGGCACATAACTCCAGGAATTGCCCATGGTAATACAGCTTTCCCAGGGATGATCAAGCGGCGCATCGGGCACCTGTTGTTCAGGCGTGGTATAATTTTCATATTGGCCGGCTACCGTACGATCAACAACGATAAGACCCGGTTGCTTAATCCTGGCTGCTTTGGCTATTTTTGCCATATCAATATCCTGGTCATACGGAATGGTACGTTGCCAGTCAACAGCGGTGTCTATTGTATTTTTGGGCCGTACCCAACCGCCATCCAGCCACAAAATATCAACTTTGCCGTAATCGGTCATCAATTCCTGTATCTGGTTAAAGGTAAAATCCTTAAACTTTTGCCAGCGATCTGGATGTTTGGCCGGATCGTAGTTTACATTTCTGTCCTTGGGCGGAAAATATGGCCACCAATAATATTCGGTATGCCAGTCGGGCTTTGAAAAATAAGCCCCGATCATAAAATTCTCTTTGCTAAAGGCGCTGAAAACTTCCTTGGCCACATTACTGCGCGGGTTACTTGAAAACGGCGTTTTGGTGCTGGTTACTTTATAATCTGTTTGTTTTGTGTCAAACATGCTAAAGCCATCATGGTGTTTAGTAGTAAATACCACATATTTCATCCCGGCATATTTGGCCGCTGCCACCCACTTTTCGGGGTTAAATTTGGTTGGATTAAAAGTAGTTTGTAAATTTTCATAGGCCTTTTTGTATCCGTTATAATCGGCACCGTAAGGCCCGCGACGCTGGGTCCAGCCTTCATCTTCGGGGCAAATACTCCAGCTTTCAACTACCCCCCATTGGCTGTAAGTACCCCAATGCATAAACAGCCCAAACTTAAGGCCCTGCCATTTATGAAGATTTTTTTGCACCAGCGAATCATCAGGTACCACATAATCTTTTGACATATTATGTTGTTGTGACATCGCTTTACCCATGGGTAAAAGGAGTGCTATAATAAAAAGGAGTTTTTTCATTTATATATTTATTTTTTGTTTCTTTATTAAAATAACCAATTAAAACATCTCAAAAGCAAATTCTGATAAAATCCAATAAATACAGGATAAAATTCGGGTATTTTTACCAACTTTTTTTGAGTATTAAATTATAAAAAAGCGCACTTAGTGTAACAAGTACAAGATGAACTAAAAGGCAAAAATGTTAAAAAAGCATCAATACCCTACTATATTTATATACATTTCAATCAAAATAGCCACATAAAATGTCAGTTAAACATTTTAAAACCGCCTAAAATGGCCCTAAAACACACTATTGACAACTTTTACAGCCAATTTGCCTACACACTAAGTAAATTTATTTTGAGTTAAGTTGGTTTACAGTAAAAAAGTTGTTAAAATTAAAATAAATACTTGTTTTTGTTATCAAATTGTTACATTGCATCATTATATTGTTTTGGTGAACACTAACTATTAAACTATTGAAAATTTCTAAAACAGATACTTCGGGGTTATGGCAACGGCTTTGTTTTAATGATGATATTAAAGCATTTGAGTTATTGTTTCATAATTTAAATACCCGACTTATTAAGTTCTGTATTTTTTATATTCGCCAGAAAGAAGCCGCCGAAGACATTGTATCCGATGTATTTATTAAGTGTTGGGAATCCCGTAAAAGCCTTACCGAAGTTACCAACCCCGAAACATATTTGTTTGTGGCCGTTAAAAATCAATCATTCAATTATCTAAAAAAATTCTCCAATATTCACCTTGTACAGATAGAGGCTTCGGACGAAGTTGAGTTTGTAAATACTTTTGATCCCGAAAAAGAATTGGAACGCAAAGAACTCCATTTCTTATTAGATAAAGCTATCGCTTCGCTCCCTCAACAGGCATGTATTATTTTTAAGTTAATTAAAGAGGATGGCATGAAATATAAAGAGGTTGCCGAAATTTTAAACATATCTCCCCGCACTGTACAAACCCAGTTATTTAGAGCAATGAAAAAATTAAGCATCATTCTTGCTGCACATCAACTTGCATCTAAATCATCAGAGAGGGCATCTTCTGACCATGACATCATGGGGCTTTCGTTGTTATAGGAATTCTTTTTAAATTTTTTTTCAAAGCTTGTAGGCAATTTTAAAAAAACTATTGTCCTATCTAAAAACAAGCCCGTTTAAGGCGAGAAAAGATGGTTAACGAACGATTTATTGAACTGCTCACAAAAAAGCTCTCGGATGAGATGAATGCCGCAGAATTGGAGGAATTCAATTTTCTGGTAGCAAACGACGATGCTTGCAGGCAACAAAGCGCTTTCTTTAAAACCTATTGGGTAAAAAACGAAGAACAGTATTCAAATACCGACCTGATGTTTCAGCATATCTTATCTAAAATAGATATACCCGCAACTGAAGATCAACCGGCTAATGAAATTCCTGCTGAAGGCGCTAAAACCCGGCGCATGATTATCTTTTTACGCAGCGTGGCGGCATTGTTAATAATCGGTATTGGCTTATCTGTTACCTATTATTTAAAGAGATACGATAAGACAAGCCTGGACCTGGCCAGCCTTCAGCAGAAAAAAACGCCGAGCCGTGTAAAATCTAAAATTTACTTAAGCGACGGATCTGTTGTAACATTAAATTCTGAAACTACTTTAAAATACCCGCCATCATTTAAAGGCCCTACCCGCGAGGTTTACCTCAATGGCGAAGCTTTTTTTGATGTGGCCAAAGACCATCAGCACCCCTTTATAGTACATGCGGGTAAAATGAGCATCAGGGTTGTGGGCACGGCTTTTAATGTAAAATCTTACAAAAACGATATTGCAAGTGAAACAACACTTATCCGGGGATCGATAGAAGTTACCCTGGCCGACAGGCCTTCAGACAGGATCATCCTTAAACCAAACGAAAAGCTTATTTTAAAGAGCACCACTTTTAAAAGGCATACCATTAACCGCAACTTAGTAGCCCAAACTCCTGATACTGCAAAAACAAGTTACGCGCTTACCAACCTTACTTACTTAAGATCAAATGATACCACCGTGGTTGAAACCTCGTGGGTAAATAACCGACTGATTTTTAAGGACGAAGACTTTGCCGAAATTGCCAATAAAATGGAGCGCTGGTACGGCATCAAGATAAATTTTAAAAATACAGATGTAAAAGACTACCGTTTCACGGGAGTTTTTGAAAAAGAAAACATTTTGCAGGCATTAAAAGCCCTGCAGATTATCGAGCCATTTTCATATAAGTACAAAAATGAAACCATATACATTTATTAACCCAATGCAGCCATTAAATAAGCCTATGACATAAAGAAAGCTTTACATACCACAAAAAAAAACGGGAATTACCAGAGGCAACTCCCGCGAAGATGAAGATCTGTTAGTTAATCATGCAATGCTCTCTCGAACAGAACATTGCCATTTAATCAAGTCACCTTTAATTAAGTAAAAGTATGAAATATTTTAAACACCCCAAGGGTGTAAGAGATAACTATTGGCTATTTAAGTCCATATTAATAATGAAATTGACATTTATTTTAGTAGTAGCCTTTAGTCTGCAATCCATTGCAAATGTCTACTCGCAACAAAAAGTCACCTTTAACATAAAATCGGCAGATTTTAGTAAGGTTATCTCTGCTATTCAAAAGCAGACTAACTACCACTTCGTTTTCAGCGAGCGTAAAATCCCTTCAACCAAAAAGATAACGCTTAATGTACAAAACGAAGAAGTTACGTCGGTTTTGAATAAGCTTTTGGCAAATTCCGACTTTACCTACACCCAACTTGAAAACAACCTGATCGTTATCTCTCAAAAAAATGAGGTTGTAAATGCTGCGGTAGTAAAAGGTAAAGTTGTTGACGAAAACGGCACACCGGCACCAGGCGTTTCGGTAAGGATAAAAGGAACAACTACAGGCACCATAACTGATGCCAATGGTAACTTCTCTATCAGTGCTCCGGATAACGCTGTACTTATCTTCTCGTTTTTAGGTTATGAAAACCAGGAGGTACCTGTTGGCGGCAAAAGCGAATTATCTGTAAAGCTTACCGTATCTGCAAAAAGCCTGAACGAAGTTGTAGTAACAGCTTTGGGTATCAAAAAAGATTCTAAAAAATTAGGTTATTCGGTATCAACTGTTAATGGTGGCGTTTTAGACAAAGCTAAAGAATCAAACGTTGCGTACTCATTAGAAGGTCGCGTGGCTGGTTTAAGTGTTAGCGGTACCAATGGTGGCGCGGGTTCATCTGCACGTATTTTATTACGTGGCGTTACAAGTACAAGTGGCACACAGGGCCCTTTATTTGTAATTAACGGCGTGCCTATGGATAACACCCAAAGAGGTCAATCTGGCGAATGGGGTGGTGCTGATTATGGTGACGGTATATCTAACATCAACCCTGACGATATCGAAAGCATGACAGTATTAAAAGGTCAATCGGCATCTGCACTTTACGGCACACGTGCATCTGGCGGTGTTATTTTAATCACTACTAAATCCGGCAAAAAGAATTCAGGTTTTGGTGTTGAGTACAATACCAACTACCAGGCGGATAAAGTTTATGACAACACTGATTTTCAAACTCAGTACGGACAAGGCGAAGGCGGCATTAAACCTGCCAACGTTGCGAGTGCATTGTCTTCAGGAAACTTAGCATGGGGAGCAAAATTAGATGGTTCCCAGGTAATTCAGTTTGACGGTAAAAGTTATGCTTATTCAAAAACAAGCGATGACTATACTAAGTTTTACAAAACTGGTGGTACTTTCACTAACACGGTATCGTTAACCGGCGGTGGTGAAACAGGCGCTTTCCGTTTGTCATTATCTGATATGAACAACCATGCTATCACCCCTAATAGCGGTTTAAATAGAAAATCATTCAACTTTAACGGATCACAAACCGTAATTAAAAACCTTGATATAAACCTGGTTGCCAATTATGTTATTGATAATGCTAAAAACCGTTCTGGTTTAAGTGATGGCCCGGGTAATCCTAACAACGTGCAATTTTTAGCACCGAATGAGGCCCAGAGCATATTATCGCCAGGTACTGTAGCTGGTGGTGGTGAGCAAAAATGGAATAACGACATTTATGTAACAAACCCCTATTTTGCAGCTTACAATTTTGTAACCAACACAAAAAGAGAGCGTTTAATATCATCCATCTCTGCCAGGTACGCTATTACACCTTGGGCTTATGCACAAGGCCGTGTAGGTTATGATAAAATTAACGATGCTCGTTTAGGTATCACTCCTACCGGTACAGCTTATATAGGCGGTAATGGATCTATTCAAACCCAAACAACTCAAATCACAGAGTTTAACGCGGACGCTTTAATTGGTGCTAAGCATGATATCATTAAAGATTTCTTAAATCTTGATTTGTCTGTAGGTGGTAACATTCGTAAAGCAAACTCTTCAGGCACGTTTATAAACGGCGATAACTTTATTATCCCTTACTTTTACGATCTGTCTAATGTACCCAGCAGAAATAGTGGCAATCAAAACGTTTCTGCATTGCAAGTTAACTCAGCATATTACACAGCTGACTTCGCCATCAAAAACTTCCTGGTGTTAAGCACTACAGGCCGTTATGATGCCTATAGCAGTATATCAAGCGCTGTTGGCCGTGGCATATTTTCGCCCTCGGTTTCAGCCAGCTTTATATTCTCTGATCTTGCACACATTGATGGTCTTGACTTTGGAAAACTACGTGTAGCATATTCACAAACAAGCGCTGGAGCACCAACCTATGGCAACCAGGTTTATTATTCGGTAAACAATGCTGTCAATGGTGTTAATGCAGGTGGCTTTAGCTCACAATTACCAAACCTATTATTGCCTCCAAATACATTGAAGGAGTTGGAGATTGGTACCGAAATGAAGTTTTTCAATGATCGTTTAGGCCTTGACGTTGCTTATTTCCAAAGAAAAACAGAAAAGGAAATTCTTAATAGTTCTATTGACTGGTCAACCGGTTATACAAATGCGTATGTCCCAACAGGTTCTGTTCAAAACAAAGGTATAGAGGTTGAAATACATGGCTCGCCAGTTAAAAGCAGCACATTCACCTGGACCCCTGCATTTAACTTTACATACGTACAAAATAAAGTGTTACATACCGATGTCAATAATTCAAATTTAGGCCTTGGTACTTATCGTCCGTTAAATGCAACAACTGCATTTGTTGTTGGTATGGCTGGGCCTCAGATTATGGCCAACGATTACAAACGCGATGGTAGTGGCAATATCATATTTGATGCTAATGGTAATGCCGAAGCAACGGGCCGTATACCGTTAGGTAGTGTAATACCTAAAATTTATGGTGGTTTTAACAACGATTTCACCTATAAAAACTTCAATTTGGGTTTCCTTATTGACTATCGCTTTGGTAACAAAGTATTATCGGCAACTAATTACTACAGCATCTTCCGCGGTTTAAATAAAATGACCCTTGTTGGTCGTGAAACAGGCGTAGTTGGTGTGGGTGTTACTGAATCCGGTGCAGCAAATACCAAAAACGTACCGGCAGAAGATTATTACCAAAGCTTAGCTCGTAACATTTCGGCGCTTAACGTATTAGATGGTAGCTTTATTAAATTACGTCAGGTAACCTTTGGTTATTCTATTCCTAAAACATCTATTGCTGGCACACCTTTCAATTCTATCACTGTATCATTAGTAGCCCGTAACTTATGGACTATTATGAAACATACAGACAATATCGATCCGGAATCAAACTTTGCTCCTGGTATCAATTATGCAGGTATTGAAGGTACAAGCGTACCCGCAGTTAGAACTTATGGTGTAAACGTGAACTTTAAATTTAAAAAATAACAAAGATGAAAAAACGACTTATATATAGTTGCCTTATTGTAGGTGCCACCTTTGTAGCAGGTTGTACTAAAAACTTTGACAAGATAAATACTGATCCAACTAAAGTAAGCGCGGGTTTAATTAATCCAAACTTTTTTATGGCGCAGGCTCAGATCCAGTTTTCAAATACAGGTTACGATCAATTACTTTTTCAAAGTATGTGGTCTCAGGCGTTAGCTTCAACTTATGATTACTACAGAAACGGCGATAAATATGTTGCCAGTGGTAGTTTCCAGGATTATAAAGCGCGTACATGGAATAATGGCTTTAGTGCCACAACCCTTATCGATGAGATGAAAAGCCTTGTTAAAGGAAACGCTGCTTTATCAAATCTTGACAATTGCGGAACTATTTTACGTGTATTGATGCTTGAGCGAGTTACCGATGCTTACGGCGATATTCCTTTTTCGCAAGAAGGACAGGCTAAAGCTGGCATTTTTACTCCAGTTTTTGATGCCCAAAAAGACATCTACGCTTCAATGCTTGATCAGTTAGATAAAGCATGTGCTGCATTAGACGCATCAAAAGCAGGCCCTACAAGCGATTTATTTTACAGCGGGAATGTTACACAATGGAAAAAATTAGGGTATTCTTTGATGTTACGTGCAGCAATGCGTTTAACCAAGGTAGATGCGGCCACTGCACAAAAATATGCCGAAAAAGCATATGCTGGTGGCACTATGACTGCTGTTGCCGATAACGCAAAAGTAAAGGCCGATTATTCTAATGGTAACGGCAACAGTGACGCAGCAGCGTTATTAGTGCCAGATGATTTCCGTGAAGTAAGATGGGGACAAACTTTGATTTCATACATGCAATCAACGGGCGATCCACGTGTTAGCGCTGTTGCTGAAATATCGGCCGGTACTGGTAAAAAAGCCAATGAAACCACAGTTGCTGGTATTTCTACCGCTGCTTTACAGGTTGGTATGCCAAATGGTTACGATTTAAATGGCGGTACAACGGATATTTCTAAAGCACCTGGTTATCCTGGAGCGACACCTGCGGATCCTACAGTTACCGGCGATGCACCAGCACCAGTAGCAAAATATTCACGTCCAAAATTTGCTGTTTACGATGACCGCAACCGTTATAACTTCTTATTAACTTACGGCGAAACTGAACTGTTATTAGCGGAAGCTGCTTCAAAAGGATGGGCAACCGGTACGGCTGCCACGCATTTTGCAAACGCTTTAACTGCTGATATGCAAACGTTAGGTCAGTTTGGTACTACATCTGTTGATGCTGCTGCTATAACTGCTTATGTTGCTGCACATCCACTGGTAACTGCTACCGCATTGCAACAAATCAACATGGAGTATTATATAGAAACTGCAACTGTTTTCAACTTTAACGAAAACTGGAATAACTGGAAAAGATCAGGCTTTCCTGTTTTAACAAAAGTTACCTATGCAAACCAATTTGCTACAGATATTCCAAGAAGGATCGCTTACCCTGTTACTTTACCTGCAACCAACGGCGCTAACCTTGCCGCCGCGATTAAAAATCTTGCGGGTGGTGATATTTTCACTGCAAGAGTTTACTGGGATAAATAATAGCTAATATTCTTTACTAACAAGGAGACATTATTGTCTCCTTGTTAGTTTTATTACTTTTACCAAAACTATTTTCCAGAACAGCGTGCCCCGATCATGAGTTTTTATTCCATTGCTGATGTACTATTTTAACTTATATCTTTTAAAACGCATATCAGGCAATATTGCTATTATTACCGCAATATTTTGCTTTACTTCCCTTCCCTCCTATGCCCAGCAGCCTTTATTCAAGTTATTGAATAGCAAGGAAACCAATATCAAATTCAGCAATGATATCAACGAGACCGAATCGCTCAATGTGTTATCATACGAGTATTTTTATAATGGCGGTGGCGTAGCAGTTGGCGACATCAACAATGATGGTTTGGCCGACCTGATGTTTACCGGGAATATGAAGCCGAACAAGCTTTACCTGAACATGGGGCACATGAAGTTTAAGGACATAACCGACAGCGCGAGCCCTGATTTGGGCGGAAGACCGGATTCCTGGAAAACCGGTGTTACCATGGCCGATGTTAATGGCGACGGATTACTGGATATTTATGTATGCTACTCGGGCAAAACTGATAATGCAACCAGGAGCAACCAGTTATTTATAAACCAGGGCAATAACAAATTTAAAGAAGAAGCGAAAGAATACGGCTTAGCCGACCCGGGATATAGTACCCAGGCCGTGTTTTTTGACTATGATAATGATGGCGACCTGGATATGTTCCTGCTGAACCACAACATTAAAAAGATTGACAACATGGAACTGGCCCGTTATAAAGATCAAACTGATGATCTGGCCAGCAACAAACTATTCCGCAATGATAACGGGCACTTTACCGATGTATCAAAAGCGGCCGGGATAGTACAAAATCCGCTCACCTTTGGGTTGGGTGTGGCCATAGCCGATATTAACAAGGATGGATGGCAGGATATTTATGTAACCAACGATTACAACGAACCGGATTACATTTACATTAATAACCACAACGGAACTTTTGCCGAAAAATCAAAAGAGATGCTAAGGCACATGTCGCACTTTTCGATGGGTGTTGATATTGCCGATTTTAACAATGACGGCCTGCCCGACATTATGACCCTTGATATGTTGCCCGAGGATAACCACAGGCAAAAATCACTTCAACTGGAAGAAAACTACGAGTCTTTTGCGCTGATGCAAAACCAGGGACTTTACAAACAATATATGCGCAATATGCTGCAGCTAAACAATGGCGATGGCACATTTAGCGAAATAGCCCAACTGGCCGGCGTATCAAACACCGACTGGAGCTGGTGCCCTCTTATTGYCGATTTTGATAATGATGGATATAAAGACATTTTTATCACCAATGGATATCTGAGGGATTACACCAATAAAGACTTTTTACGTTACTGGGGCGATTACAAGATAAAAAAAGCAATGGCTGCCGAACCATTCCGCCTGATGGACCTGGTGATGGCCATGCCTTCAACCGCCGTGCCCGATTATATTTTCAAAAACAATCATGACCTTACCTTCACCAATAAACAGGTAGAATGGGGCATTAACCAGCAAAACATATCAAGCGGCGCTGTATACGCCGACCTGGATAATGATGGCGACCTTGACCTGGTGGTAAACAATATCAACCAGCCGGCATCTATCTACCAAAACAACAGTCGCGAGACAAATAATACATCTTACGTTGCCATTAAATTAAAAGGTACAGGTAAAAACACCAATGCCATAGGCGCAAAAGTAAGCGTGTATAACGGCAAAAATATCCAATACCAGGAGGTTAACCCAAACCGCGGATACCTGTCAAGTGTATCAACCACGCTGAATTTTGGCTTAGGAGAGCTGAAGAAAGTTGATTCTATCCGGGTTACCTGGCCAGATAATTCCACGCAGTTATTAAAGGATGTAAATGCCAATCAGTTGCTCACCGTTAAATATGATCCAAGCGGAAAACTTTCGGGGCAAACTGCCGATGTAAAGAAGACCATATTTAAGCACGCCGAGCCTGTTATTGATTTTAAACCTGAAGAAATTACGCTGAACGATTTTAAACGCCAGTTATTGATGCTGTTCATGTACTCCAAAACAGCGCCGGTAATTACCAAAGCCGATGTAAATGGCGATGGCCTGGAAGATTTATTTGTAAGCGGCGAAAAAGACAGCCCTGGCAAAATATACCTTCAACAGGCAGGCGGCAAGTATTTGGCTAAAGATATAATTAGGGGTGGTACAGATAATATCGGCACAACAGCGGCGGCTGCTTTTTTTGACGCTAATGGCGATGGTAAAGTCGATTTGTACATTGCAAAAGGCGGCTATTCGTTATATGAACCCAACATTGCCGATTTACAGGACGAACTTTATATAAACGAAGGTAATGGCCGGTTTGTGCTATCGCCTACCGCCCTGCCGGTTTTGAATGCCAACAGTAAATCGGTAGTAAAAGCCTGTGATTTTGATGGCGACGGCGATCTTGATCTGTTTATAGGTGGCCGGGTAATACCGGGCCAATATCCTATGGCACCACAAAGCTATTTGCTGGTTAACGATGGCAATGGTAAGTTTACTACCGCCGTTGCACCATTTAATAAAATTGGCATGGTAACAGACGCGGAATGGATAGACCTGAATAACGATGGCCGCAAAGACCTTGTTTTATGCGGCGAATTTATGCCGGTTACCATTTTTATCAACGCTAAAGAAGGCTTTACCGATAAAACCGCTGATTATTTTAATACCCCGCAAAAAGGATTCTGGAATAAAATTGCCTTTGCCGATGTAAACGGTGACGGCAAACCAGATCTGATTGCCGGTAACTTAGGCCTAAACACCCAAATTAAAGCCACAGATAAAGAGCCTGCCGAAATGTATTTTACCGATGTTGACGGCAATGGCTCTATCGATCCGTTTTTTAATTTTTATATCCAGGGTAAAAGCTACCCCTTTGTGAGCCGAGATGAGTTGAACGAGCAGATTTATCCCATGCGCCGCAAGTTCAGCTCGTACAAAATGTATGCGGATGCTACTATTAATGAGGTTTTTAGTGCCGATAACATGGCCAAAGCCGGCAAATTGAGCATTAATAATATGCAGACAACGTTGTACCTCAATATTAATGGCAAATTCACGGCAGCGCCATTACCAACAGAAGCACAGTTTGCCCCTGCAAGCCAGATCCTGACCGGCGATTTTGACCACGATGGACATACCGATATCCTTTTATTAGGTAACCATTCAGACAACCGTTTAAAGATTGGCAGTATTGATGCAAATTATGGCTGCCTGTTAAAAGGTGATGGCAAAGGCGGTTTTACATATGTGAATCAGCCAACATCAGGACTTTCGGTTATGGGCGATGTAAAATCGGCAGTGGAGGTCAGCATCAACAATACATTATATTTACTGATAGGCGTAAGCGACGGGCCGCTTCAATTTTATAAAGAATAATGAATTACTTAAAAAAATCGCTCCTGGTATTTTGCGCGTTGATTGCACAACAATGCTACGCGCAAAAAACCAGTAATAATTACCCCGATTATTTGCAGCCAGACCATGCAGTAAACGCAGTAACCATGGTGATGGTACATGATGTAGTTGGCCCTCCTGTTGCCGCACGTTATTACGCTTACGTGATGCTGGGTGCCTATAATATTGTAGCCGCCAACAATAAAAACATTCCCGAACTGCAAAAATTCATCAAAGATTACAAGGCCAACAGTACCCTGGATACTATCCGCTTAAAATACGACTATAAAATTGCCGCTTTTTACAGCATCCTGGAAACTGCCAAACTGCTGCTGCCATCCGGATTTATGATGACTGATGACCAGGATGCCTTTGTGCAGTTGCTGAAAAAGACAAATACAGATTCAACCATCATTCAAAACTCCATTAAAGTAGCAAAGTTGGCCTCCGCGGCCGCTGTCGCGTTTTCAAAAACAGACCATTACAGCCAGTTGAGTGCACTAAAGAGATATACCCCTATAAAAGACGAAAGTAAATGGTACCCCACCCCGCCGGGATATTTTGAAGCCCTGGAACCCAACTGGAAAACCATCCGCACAATGGTGATAGATTCGGCCAATCAATACAAGCCCGCTCCGTTAATCCCTTTCAGTAAAGATACAACGTCGGCATTTTATAAACAGGTAAAGGCGGTTTACGATGTATCAAAACACCTTTCGACGGAGCAAATTAACATTGCCCTGTTTTGGGATTGTAACCCATTTGCCATCACCACATCAGGCCATATGGCTATTGGCTATAAAAAGATCAGTCCGGGTGGGCATTGGATGCATGTAACTGGCTTGGTAACCCGCCAGGCCGGGCTTGATTTTGACCACTCTATCGAGGTAACAACTTTAGTGGGCGTTACGCTGATGGATGCCTTCATCAGCTGTTGGGAAGAAAAATTCACCAGTAACCGAATCCGCCCCGAAACTTTTATTAACCGGTATATGGATGTTAAATGGCAACCCGTTTTACAAACCCCGCCTTTCCCGGAATACACCAGCGGCCATGCCGTTATCTCCAATGCATCGGCCGAAATGCTAACCTATTTGCTGGGCGATAATTTTGCCTATACCGACAATACCGAAATTCCTTTTGGCAGCGGCCAGCGCGATTTCAAGTCCTTCCGCCAGGCAGCAGCCGAAGCGTCCATGTCGCGTTTTTATGGCGGCATCCACTATATGCAAAGTATAGAAAATGGCAACGCGCAAGGCAAGAAAGTTGGTAGCGCCATCATCACCAAAATAAAAAAAGCTGGTATATTGCCGCTTGTTAAATAAAACTCATCTATCTGCCTTCGAATGAAATATATTACACATATCATCATGAAAAAGAGCGCCGCCTGTTTATCAGGTTGCGCATTAATACTATCGTCGTTATCTGCCATGGCGCAAAATACGCCTGTTTATAAAGATGCTTCGCAATCGATTGATACCAGGATAAAGGATTTGATATCTAAATTAACGTTAGAAGAGAAGGTATCCTTATTGGGCTACAGGAGCAAAGCTGTACCCCGTTTAAACATCCCCGCTTACAACTGGTGGAACGAAGGTTTACACGGCGTAGCACGTGCAGGTGATGCTACCATATTTCCGCAGGCTATTGGTATGGCGGCAACGTTTAATGAAAAACTGGTAGATTCTGTTGCCGATGCAATCTCGACTGAGGCGAGGGCAAAATACAACGTATCTACAGCACTGGGGCGCCGTTTGCAGTATATGGGCCTTACCTTTTGGACACCCAACATCAACATCTTTCGCGATCCAAGATGGGGACGCGGGCAGGAAACCTATGGCGAAGACCCGTTTTTAACAGCGCACATAGGCTCGGCATTTGTACACGGGATGCAGGGAAAAGACAGCCGTTACCTGAAAGCAGCGGCTACTGCCAAACATTTTGCAGCGCATAGCGGCCCCGAAGCTACCCGCGATTCCTTTGATGCTATTGTTGATGAAAAGGACATGCGCGAAACCTACCTGTATGCGTTCCATGCGCTGGTAAACTCCGGGGTAGAATCTGTGATGACAGCTTACAATAGTATTAACGGCGTACCAAACTCCGTTAATAAAAACCTGGTAACCGATATATTAAGGACCGAATGGGGCTTTAAAGGACACGTGGTAACTGATTGCGGCGCGCTTGATGATGTTTTTTTAACCCATAAAACCATCCCAACAGCTGTTGAAACGGCGGCCGCGGGTATAAAGGCAGGCATCGACCTGGATTGCTCATCGGTTTTCCAGGGTGACCTGGTGAAGGCTGTACAACAAAAACTACTTACAGAAAAAGAAGTTGATGTAGCCCTGTCCCGTATCCTGAAAACCCAGTTTAAATTGGGCTTTTTTGACGAAGGTGGCGCCGCGCCTTTTAAAAACTACGGTGCTGATAGTATTCACAACGAGGCTCATATTGCACTTGCCCGTAAGGTTGCCCAACAAAGCATGGTATTGCTAAAAAACGATAATAATGTATTGCCATTTAAACAAGGGCAATATACCAGCTTTATGGTTTTGGGTCCCAATGCAGCCGCTTTAGATGCGATGGTTGGCAGTTACCATGGTGTAAGCAGCAAAGTAGTAAACTTTGTAGAGGGTATTACCGGCAATGTAGACAAAGGAACCCGTGTAGAATATGACCTGGGCTGCGATTACCGGGACACCACCCATTTTGGCGGTATCTGGGGTGCCGGCAATGCCGATGTTACCATCGCCGTAATAGGTTTATCACCTGTATTGGAAGGCGAAGCCGGGGATGCTTTCCTGGCCGAATCTGGCGGCGACAAAAAGACGCTGAGCCTGCCCGCAAGCGAAATAGCCTTTATGAGAGAATTGCGCAAGGGTGTAAAGAAACCTATCATAGCTGTTATAACTGCCGGCAGCGATGTAGACGTGGCCGCTATAGCACCGTATGCCGACGCCATCATATACGCCTGGTATCCTGGTGAGCAGGGCGGTAACGCATTGGCAGATATTATTTTTGGAAAGATAAGCCCGTCGGGGCACCTGCCGCTTACCTTTTATAATTCGGTTAAGGATTTACCCGAGTATACCAGCTATAGCATGAAAGGCCGTACCTACCGTTATTTTGGTGGTGCTGTGCAATATCCATTTGGTTTCGGCTTGAGTTATACTTCGTTTAACTATGAGTCCGCTTCTGCTCCGGCTAAGCAATATGCTGCAAAGGATACCATCAGTGTGACTGTTAAAGTAAAAAACACAGGTAATATGGATGCCGACGAAGTAGTACAGGCTTACATTAAATACCCGGCCATTGACAGGATGCCGGTTAAGGAACTAAAAGGCTTTAAACGGGTAAGTGTTGGCAAAGGAAAAGAGCAATTGGTAACCATAAAAATACCGGTTAAAGAGTTACAGAAATGGGACATCCAAAAGCACGGATGGAAACTATATCCAGGTGATTATAAACTAATTATGGGCAGTAACTCGGCCGACGAAAAGCTGAGTTCCAGCTTTAAGCTTACAGGCAAATAGGCAAAACTGAAACAAACTAGGGCTCCTGAGGTTAAATAGTTATAACAATAGGTTATAATTATGAAGATTGAGAAGCTATATGATCATGTGTACGATTGGATAATTAAATACGGCCCCGGCTTTATTGTTGGTTTGTTGGTATTATTGGTGGGGCTTTGGCTCATTAACCTGTTTGTAAAATGGTCGCACTCGGGGATGCACAGAAAAAATGTCGATCCCTCTGTAAAACCCTTCCTGCTAAGCCTGATTGCAGTTGCGTTAAGAATATTGCTGGTATTGGGTGTAATGCAGATAATAGGCATCCAGATGACCTTGTTTGCAGCCCTTATTGGTGCCTTTGGCGTAGCTGCCGGGCTGGCATTATCGGGCACCTTGCAAAACTTTGCCAGCGGCGTACTCATCTTGCTGCTAAAACCTTTTGTGGTTGGCGATAACATTATTGCCCAGGGCCAGGAAGGTACGGTAATATCGATCCAGATTTTTTACACCGTAATAACTACTTATGATAACCGGACAGTGATAGTGCCTAACAGCAAACTGTCAAACGAGGTGATCATCAATATCAGTCGTGAAGGTACGCGCCGGTTAGACCTGGAATTAAAAATGCCAAACAACATCGATATCAAAGAGGTAAAATCTGTTATAGATGAAGCTATAAACAAAACCGAAAGCATTTTACCAAAGCCCGAGCGGCGGATTGGCGTGGGCACCATAGAGGCCGATGGTTACCGGATTAACGTGAACCTGTGGGTAAATGCACACGGTTTCCAGGATACCAAACTGGCCATACAGGAAACAATTTTGCAAAGCATTAAAGATGCAGGCATCAAAATACCCGGCATGTAAGCTAATTGTCGTTTGTGAGGTTATTTTTACGCTTAAATATCCTTTGAATCAAAACGCGAATCAGTACATTCTCTATCGTGATTTTAAACAAGCGGCTAAGGAGTGATAAAAACAAGTAAAGCAGTGCTACACAGCCGAAACCGGCACAGTTTGAGCCTAAGAAATCGCCAAGAAAAAAGGCAATTGTTAGCGTAACGAAAACAAATGCGACCATGAACACGGTAACCATAGCCACATCTGTGATAATAGCCGATATAATGCTTGTACGCTGTTCAATTGCTTGATATTTAAGCAGCTTATAGCGGGTTTCAAAATATTGCTTTATTTGTTTTACAATAGGTTGATAGGTATCGTTTGTTTCCATAAGCAGGTATAGATTTACTTAAGAAACAGAATACAATAAAAATGGTTTAATAAATTAATTAAAAAGAAACTAATTTATTAAACCAAAAACCAGGTAAAAAAACATTTTAAATCAACTCTTTAAGTATCCGTATCCCGGCATCGCTTATTGTTGTTTGCTGATAGCTTTTGTTTTCAAAAACGGCATTAACCCACTGCAATACTTTATCATCGGGATATTGTTTAATCTCGGTATTCAGCCAGTTGGCAGCAGCGCCCCTATCTTGTAGTTTTTCAATCGCCCGGGCCGTAACCAAATCGTTCGCCGGTAAAAAGTTACTTACCGTATTCTCAATTTTGGGTTTAAAGGCGATAATCTTTTGTAGGGATTTGTTGGCTTCATCAATATCCCCTTTTTTAAGATAGCATTGATAGTTCATCCAATCCTCCAGGCGTTCATCCACGTTTTCGGCATATGGTTTGCCTACGCCAAGGTTTGCAGGCCATTTTTTTGCCTCGTTGATAAAAATTATTGCACCGTTATAATTTTTTAATTTTATTTTTTGGGCCGCCTGCATCAGCTCTGTTTCGCGATATAATTCTCGGCCAATAGTTGCACCTTCAAAAGGCAGAATGTTAATACGGGCTAATAATTTACCACATTGGTTATAGCGCTTATTAAGTAACAATGTTTTAGCATATAAAATTCCGATGATGTAATTATCCTGGTGAGCTTTATAAAAAGGTTCCACGGTAGCCAAAGCATCGGCATATTGATTATGATTTACATAATACTCGCCAAGCAATTTATTATAACGCCAGCCTTTGTCCAGTTTTATCGCCATTTTTAAATCGGCAATATCGCTCGCTCCCAGCTGCATGGCCGCCCGGGCAGCATAAAATGGCGCAAAATCTGGCTGGTTATCGCATTGGGCAAATAGTTTTTTGCTCTCCGCTATCCGGTTACGGTCTTTATACAACAGCGCCAGGAAATACTTAGGTTTCCAGCTGCTGTTTTGCTGCACCGCCCATTGTAATACCTCTTCATCGCTATTGCGGAACGGAAACACAAAGGCTGCGCTTAACGCATTGGCTTTGGTTAGCAGTTCTGTATAGGATTTTGCCTGTTGGTGCGCTAAATAGGCAAGCTTATAACCAACCAAAGCGTTAACCGGCGATAACTGCAAAACCTGCCCACTTTCGTTAACACAGCCGTTTTTATAATAACCATCCGCAAGCTCTAAATAACTTTCAATAGGTTGCTCGTTCCGTATCAGGGAGCCGAAGGCGGTTTTATTTGCTTCCGTTGGATTTAGCAAATACTTTTCAAACGCGGCGAAATGGCTAAGTGGTTCAAAAGTCAATATCGTCTCTAGTGCTTCTGCGGCCTTTTTATTATCCTTTAACTGCCGGTAAGCAATGGCCTGCACCTGTAAGGCTCCTATATCATACCTGTTAAAATCCAGCGCCTTTGAAGCAAATTCCAGGGCCTTTTCGTAATTCTTTTCTTTAAGATACAAACTGCCTAAAGCCGAATAAGCGGCGTTTCTGTATTCTATCGATAGCGACGCAATATCAAAGCCATCTTTGGCGTGAACCAAGTTTCCGAATTGAGCATTGATAACGCCATAATAATAATTGGCCGCTCCATCGTTGGTGTTGATGCTCAAAGCGGTTTTAACATAGGTTAGGGCCTCGGTATAGCGCATGTTATGATACATCAATACAGCGCTTTGCACCAGTGCGGGCAGGTAATATGGATCTTTGGTTAATGCTTCGGTTAGCTTGATTTCCGCATCGGGGTACATTTTTTGATCCATTAATTCTTTACCCTGGGTGTACAGGCCGTAGGCGCTGTCCCAGTCAAAACCGGTTGGCAAATCAAGCGGACGGCTTAAATTATCGGCATCTGGCCTGGCATCGTAAATGAGTTTATTGCCGCCTATGGTTACTATTACATCTTTGGCATCCGCCTTGATAGAATCAGCGAAGATTTGCAGCGGATTGAGGGTTAATTTTTTACTGTAGATAACCTGCCCACCCTGTTTTACTTCGAGCACATCATCTGTTTTTTGTACCGGGTTAAAGTATAATTTGAGCCAGCCATCAGCCGCCTTCACATTTAAAGCCCCGTAGTTGTTAGCTTTTACAAAGCCTTTGGTTTTCATAACCGGGTACCAATACTCCGTCCAGGTATCTGATGCGCCGGGTGCAAAGCTTTTGTGTTTAAATGGTGTAAAAGTACTTTTAGGCGATGTTTGGTTAAACAACCTGCCCGATTGAATTTCGGAATATTGTCCGTCGTTATCAGTCAGCAATTTTTCCCAAATCATGCCCTGGTCTGATAGTCCCCAGATCCAGATCTTTTTACCCGCTTTATCTTCGTGGCCGCCGTAACGTGCCATGCCGAAATCGTCATCGTGCCAATAGGCTCCAAAAAAATCGGTGTACTTGCCAAATACGTGGTATGATTTGTAGCCGCCAAAATTGTTGTTTTCGTAAAACGATATATCCCTCCCGTTTTGTTTATTTATCGGCCAGTCGCTATACTCTCCCTGGTGGCCCAGGTAATTGGTGCCCGGAAAAATATATTGCAGGTTGCCTTTTGTTTTTATCCCGGTGTTCATCCAATGGTAATATGGCTGCTCAATCGGGGTTGAATTATACCAGAACGATTTGGTGGTAAAGTATGCCTTATCTTTAGGCAGGTTAACCTCCATTGTCCAGGTGGTGCCGGTGAGCAGGTCAAGTACACTGATGATGCAGCTTACGCTGCCGTCGGCGTTTTTACGGGTAAGGTAATCAACCGGGGTTACTGAATTTGGGGTATGACCGATGATGCCGTAATTTGGTTCGATACCGCCGCTTGTCCAGGGGCCACGCATGGCAATATCCCTGAATTTGATCACATGGTTTTCATAAACAATAGGCTTACCAGTCGATTTTTCGATAGCCGACCATATCTTTCCCCCTATCTGCGGCATTATGGTAAGCCTGATGTACTGGTTTTCCAGCTCCACTATCTTCCATTCTTTTGATACCGGTTTATCCGTAAATCCATCGTAACGGAAATACGGGTAAACGTTGGTAAAGTTGGGGATTGGGTTAGGATCAGAGAAAGGATAGCTGATAATTGTTTTGTTATACTCCTTTACACTTGCCTCCTGCTGGGCAAAAGCCCTCCCTGTGCCTATGCAAAAGCATAWGGCCATCAACCATTGTTTCTTCATCAGCTTAGCTTTATTTAATGATCAATAACCAGCCTTTTCCCTTTTCAACCGGAATCCTGTCATTCAAACCAAATGTTTTAGCCGGCTGAAAACTTTTGATTTCCGTTGCCGTGATTGTGGCTTTAGCCGGATCGATGCCCAGTTTTTTCCAGTCGATAGTCAATTTAAAATCAGTATCGGCATCTTCCCAACTGGCTATAGATACCATTGCTGCGCCCGCTTTTTTGTAAACGGTTGCCAGTACTTTTGCCTTATCGGTTTTTACCGGGTTATCATCAACCCAGTAACCAATCATTTTGGTGCCCTTCATGCCAAAGCTATCCCAGGCTTTCCATATCGGCCTCGGATCGGCGCCATCGCTCCAGGGCATGCGGTTAGTCATCCCGTACACCATGCCCCGCCATTTATTACCGCCGCCCTGTAACATTTCGCCCATTAAACCAAATGGGATACCGCTCACTTCGGTCAGGAAAAAATCGGGGTCGTTCTTCTCGTAATCAAAATATTCGCCAAACCACAGGCGGTTCAGGTATGGAAAATGCTCCATGTACAGGTTGGCGCTGTTATTAAAACCATCACTTTTGTTGTATTGATTGGCCGAATGAAGATCAATTATACCGGGATGTCCGTCTTTTGTAAGTACGCGCTTAACACGTTTCATGGTTACACGGTCAAAGGCCACATCGTCTAAATAAATACCATCGATGCCTACGTTTTGGGTAAGCCAGTTCATGCCTTCTACATAGTAATTGTGCCAGCGGTTCATGCCGCTGTTAATAATGGCGGCATCTTTAATTTCGGGAACAAACCAGGCGGCAATGTAATCATCGCCAACGTGTTCCTGCAGCCAGCTGAAGCCGCCACCTTTGCCGGGCGAATAAATTTCGTGCCCAAGGCTACGGAGCGCGAAGGTTTCATAAGCATGGTTGGATAGTTCGCGTATGGTGTTGTAAATTTTCACTTTTAACCCAGCCGTATGAGCCGAATCATCGTAAGCCTTCATTTTATGCCAGGCGATAAACGGGTAGTTGATGGTTGGGTTGATAGCCGTAGCATGGTGAATGTTTATTAAGCTTGCACCTGCCGCCTTAATGGTATCAATAGGTTTGTAAGCATGATAAAACCTGGTAGCCCACTGAAAATCGGTGTTAATGGTATGGAAGGGGGTAATAAGCAAGGTAAAGTTGTAGTACAGCTCCTCTCCTTTTTTCAAATTCCGTTCGCCGCTGTAGTTATTTACCAGCACCGCTTTACCATCAAAGGCAATTTTGATACCGCCTTTATTTTCATTGCCCCATGATGATGGCAGGATCAATGGTTTTTGCAGGTAGAAATTGGTATTAAGCGGACGAACATATTTTTCATCGCGCAGCGAATATTGCAAACCACCGTTTACGTTGCCAACCCAGGCGCCATCCTGATTTTTATGGGCCACATCCCATTTCCACTCAAAATTTTCAGGACGATCTCCGCCTTTTTGGCCAAGGCCCATCATGTATTTGGCAAAGTCCATTTTAAGGGGGATATGCATATTTATCTCCTTTAAACTTACATCCTGCAAAGCCTTCACCTTTACTGTATAGGCCATAAAGCCGTCAAACTCCAGCGATGCGGATACATCCATTTGCAGGCTATCATTTGCGCTTACCGCTGTCCACTGTACTGTACCTGCTTCTTTTTTACTGAATTGCACGCCCTGGCTTTTCAGGTTAATTTTTTTGCCGTCGGCGTTTATAAAATGAAAGTGAATGCCTTCGGTGAGCAGGTTGTTTGGCGTGGCGGCGTATTCCGTCATTTCGGGCGTAAAGTAAGTTTGTACCTGTTTAGGGAAACCATCTTTATTTACTTCCACCTTTCTGCCCAGCAGGCTAATGGTATTGCCATCAACTGCTAATGGCGTATACGGTGCAATTACTGTATTCTCCTGTGCCATGGTTGAATTTAACCAACCCAGGCGGGTCATTTTATAAGGCTCATTTACGCCGCCATCTTTTAATATTTTGCTGTTTACTTTTATAGATATCGTAATCACTTTAGCAGCTTTCCCATCAGCCACGATAGTAGCTTTACCTGTATAAATCGACGGTAAAGCCGAAACGGGCACATCAACACCGCACCATAAAGCCTGGATATCACCCTGTGATACATTTACGGTTTTGGTTAGCGGTTTAGCATCATAAGTGGTGCCGCCTGTATTAATACAAAACAACGCCGATGCGGGGATGGTTTTGCCTGCCGGCGAAGTAAGGTTACTGAATGTAACCTTCACATTTTCGATGTTCTGCAAGGCGTAAACACCCAACTGAAAGGCAAAGTTTTCGCCCCGGGCAGCTACACCCGTATATTTGTTTTGCGGCCCAAGTTCTATCCATCGTTGTGGCAAATCTTTGGTCATACGGATGGCGTTTAACCTGTCTTCCGGAAAAACCAGGAAGGCCTCTTTGTTATTTTTGCCGATCAAAGCATCAGTCTCTGCTTTGGTGGCAATAACTTCCATCGGGTAAAAGGTATTGAAAGCATCTATGGATTGAAAAGCCTTAACCGTAGCCCCGGTAACAGCGTCATAAGTGGAGGCCTTTTGCATCCACTCATTCGACGCTGTTTTTTCGGGCTTCAAATAAACTCCCCTTGGATAGTTAGATCGGCCTTCATTTTTGTAGGGCATGTAATAAACATAATAAGTACCCGTTCCCGAAGTTGGTTCAAATGTTATTTTACCTTTTTCCCGGGTGATATCGTTTACGTATACATTGGTTATTTTTTTGTTTGTTTTTGCATCAACCAAAATAATACGCTTATCCTGCGGGTTGGCATCACGTCTTCTCCAGGGAATATCTGCAACCGCTATTGCCGCCGGCGAACCGGTATATGATAATACTACCCGGTGATTTCCTAATGAATCGGGCAGCCAGCATTTCTCGCAATTGGTATAAGGTATTTTTTGTGCCGAAGCCGTAAAACCACCTAACAGAAAAATGATGGCGAAAAGTTGTTTTTTCATGGTTTAAATTTAGTCAGTACTTTTAATATAATATCAGGTAGTCAATCCAATTTATTCATCGCAATTGGGTTAAAACCCGGTGCTTTTAATTTTTTTAATTCCCTCCTACGGGAAGTAAGCGTTTGGTGATGCGCCCAGTGGCAGGGAGGGGTTATGTGAGCGATATTTACCATGCCGATTGAACGCTTGATTTGACCGCTACCTCCTCTTACCCCGATGTTATTAAGTTAAGCAATTGACGGGATGCTCCGGAGGAGCAAACGCTTTGTAACATAAATGAATTAACGTTTTTGCGTGCCAGAGGTACGCCTCCTAACGTTCCGTACCTCTGGCACGGAAGCTCATCTTGATTTTTTTGCTACAAAGCTTTCCCCCCGCTGGGGGAGAAAATCCTTAACTTGATAACTTCGCTCCTTCCCTCATTGAAGGAACCCCACAAATCCCCATCTCTATTTCCTTAAAAACCCCTCGCCCAATATTAAATAACCGGCGTAATACCCTTACCTTCCCAGTAATCAATAATTGGCTTATAGGGCCCGTACTTATGTTGTTGTTCTGAAAAAGGATCTTTAAACGGCCCTTTATCATAATCAATTGCTTTCTCTTCGTGGTTAGGATAATCCTCCTCTTTTGTTGTTTTGGCAGCGGGCCGTTGATGTTTTTTATCATCATTTACATAAGCTGCTATATCCAGTGCTTCGGCGTCTGTTAAAAACGTAGTGCCGGGCGTGGTTTTATCATAAGGCATGTTGGCCTTTAACCATTGCGCCAGTTTAACTACACGGTGCATGCTCGAGCCCGGGCGATATGCCAGCAGCCCCCATACTGGCGGGTATTGGTATGCTACGTTATCAAAAGCCATTTTGCCCTCGCCGTTTTTTGAGTGGCAACGTTCGCAATGCTGCGCGTAAAGCTTCTCGCCATGGTCAGATGATGCCGCTACATCGGGCAGTTCAACCGTCATATTTTTTAGTCCTTTGGTGCGGGCATCAACGTGTGATGAATCGCTCAGAAATTTTAAATAGGCCATTATTGATACCATCTCCCTGCTATCCAGCGGCAAAGGCCTGCCCAGGTTTGGCCGCATTACGCAGTTGTTAATCCGCTCGGCCAGCGATAAAATGCGGCCCTCCCTGGCACGGTACTGCGGATAATCTTTAAACGACCTTACCAAATTAAAAGCATAGGGGCGTGTACCTGCATCCCGGTGGCAATTGGTACAATTCATTTTATTACCGGTATAATGGCCATTAACACCATTAGGGCCAATGTAATACGCGGTGTGCAACATCAACTGCCTGCCATACTTCACCGCATCGCCATATTTGCCATGTGGTATTTTTGCAGTATCAATACTTACCAGGCTATCGGATGCTGTTGTCAAAGAGTCTGTAGTACCTGCTGGCGTACGGCCATTTGAGTTGCAGGACGAAAATAATTGTACGCTATTTGCCAAAACAAAAATGGCAAACAAGGTTACTACATATTGATATTTTTTATTCAATTTAATATACTTAATCATCACCAGGATATACTTAATGGTTTTAAATACGGATCGAGCTGTTTGTATTTGATAAAGCCGGCGCGATAAGTTGGTACCGATGTTTCCATAGTCCACTGCAAAACGCCTTTGTTGTTGGTTAATACAATGATGTGCCTTTTTGAGCAGCACACCAACGTGGTGGTATCATTTACCAGGTATGCACTGCCCATCCTGCCGTTAAAAATTTGTTTAGGTAGCTGGAAGTGCGTATCAATCTTCGAGGTTTTATTTTTTTCGTCAATCTTCATCGCAAACACGCCCGACTGGTGTTTTTCTACCCCGTTGTCAAAAAACATCAGTTCGCCTTTGGCATTGATGTGGGCAGCGTGTGCCTGGGTAAAATTACATTCGGCAGGCATGGCAATATCGCCGCCTCTGCCAAATTTATAAATCACTTTGCCTGTTTTGGCGTCAATCTTCCATATCTGGCCGTTGTTGTAAAACGACATGAGGTAATTGCCGTCTATGTCGTAATTCAGGCTGTTGGCGTGCATCCAGTCTTTTTTGGTTTTCAGCAGTTTTTTATCTTTCAGCGGATCGAGCACATCAAACACGCTCCATTTATAAAGCTGTTTGCCTTTGGTATCCATCACCATAATACCATCGCCATTAACGGTATCTTTTTTGGCACCGCCAATGCCGGTTAAATCCATAATCTTTTGATCCACAAAAAGGGTGACTATCTGCCCTTTATCATTTTTCAAAATCTCGTGGTGTATGGTTTGCTTAAAATCGCCCTGGCCCTTTTTAAGGTATAGTAAGGTATCGCCCAGCAGGTTAATTTCCAATATCTCGCTGCCGTAGCTGGTAGGCTCGTCATTACGGCCTAAAATAGAAAGTAACGTATTATCTTTTGTAAAATTAATCACCTTAAAGCCAACCCTATCTATCATGTGGTACCACCTGATGTTTCCCCACGAATCAACCAAATAGRCTATGCCGGGTGCGTAGCGTTTATTGATGAGCATCAGGCCATCATTAAACTCAGCAGGCAGTGTTGTTTTTTCGGCGGTTTTTGCTTTAAACTGATCCTTTAGAAAAAGCGGTAACTGGTGCGATTTAAAATCGTAAGTTTTACTCACTTTTTCGACCCCATTTTGCAGGGTTACGATGTTATAAAAGTATTTGGTATCGGGGGCGATATTGGTAAGTACAAACGAATGTTTAGTATTAGCTTTTGATACCGGAGTATAAAACCCGATACTTTTAGGCACATCGGCCCAGTATTTTACGCGTATACCGGCAGCTTTTGAAGTTGTTACATCAACCTGGATCTTTAACTCGTTGTTATTATGCAAGCCAACATTTACCTGCTCAATAATTTGCCCGTTACCGCACCCGGTAAAAACGGCAGTACCTATCAGCATGGCCATCATTAGCCAACATCCTGCAAAAAACCTGTCTTTTATACTCATCGTACTAAATAAATGAAGAATATACGGCTTTTTTAAACCGTATATTCTTTTAAGCTGATAATACCCGGGCTTTTATTGCTGCCTGCCCGAGTTGTTCAAATTAGGGTTAATAGTAACCTGGTTAAGCGGATACGGGAAATACTGATCGCGCGGTAATTGCACAGTTTGTGTTTGACCGGTACGTTTCAGGTATGCATTTACAACCACATCATATTTGCCAAAGCGCATTAAATCGGCCCTGCGTTTGCCTTCATAATAAAGCTCCCAGCCACGTTCCTGCAAAAGGGCGTCGCGGAAGGTAGCCTGGGTAAGTGAGGCCGCAACCAATTGCTTGGCGTGCGAACGCGCTTTAACCTGGTTTACCAGGCCAACGGCCTCAGTTGTAGGCCCGCCTAATTCGTTCAATGCCTCTGCCCTGCTTAATAACACATCGGCGTAGCGTAAAATATCAACACTGTGGCCATCATAATAGGTATTTGCGCCATTCGGGTCGGCATATTTCATGGTAGCAACATCCGGCATGTATAAAACGCCCGCGGGAGGTGTAGCACCCAAAGTTGGCGGTTCTTTGTGGGTTAATCCATCAACGCCTTCGTATTGTGTAAAGAACATTTTCTTACGGTCGTCTTCATCGCCATAGCTGTTATAAAAATCCCAGGTTACGGCGTAGTACTGCCACCTGTCGGTAAGTACCGGGTGGTTAAGCGGGCCAAAGTGGTTTAATAATTCGGTACCGTTAACATTGGCATCGCTCAACACCGAAAATATGTTTTCTGAACACCATTTGTTATCTTCCTTAAACAAACCCGAATAGCTGGGATACAACTGGTATATGTTTAAATCCATTACCTGTTTGGCCACGTCAGCAGCTTTTTGCCATTGTTTTTCGCGCAGGTATAGCTTGGCCAATAATGTCATGGCGGCACCTTTGGTAGCACGGCCAACATCATTGGTTGAGTAATATTTATTGCCGGCATAATTTGCAGGCAACGTGCTTATGGCAGCCTGCAAATCTGCTATCAGCAGCGCATCAATAGTGGCAACAGGCGTAACCGGTGGCTGGCTGGTATATTTAGGATTGGCAACATCTTTCTCGGTAACCAAAACCACAGGCCCCCAGGCATCGGTAAGGTCAAGGTAAGCAACCGCCCGTAAAAACTTAATCTCGGACAGAAACTGGCTTTTAGCATCGTCACTGATGGTAGTCATTGCCGAAAGATTGTAGATGGCGTTGTTGGCATCGGCAACAAGTTTATAAATCTGTTTCCAATCTTCGGCTAACAAACCGTTTGCCGAGTTCCATTGAACAAGCGAAAGCTGACCAGGGTCGCCGCTGTAGCTACAGTGGCCAACATCGGTTGTTAAATCCGTCAGGGCAAAGTGCCTTACTGTCCAATAGTCAAAGTTATCGCCAACAGCCGGGCCTTTTAAACGTGCGTAAACAGCGTTTACAGCCGCTACCGCATCAGATTGGGTGCGGAACGCATTGGTACTGGTTAAGCTGCTATATACCTTAGGGTCGAGGTTTTTATTGCAGGAGAACTGCAAACAAACCGCCACTATGATTAGGGAAATACTATATTTTTTCATTTGCTTTAATTTTATGTTGATCCGTTGAGGGATGATTTATAATGATTAATGAACAGACACTTTAATACCAAAAGCAAAAGTTCGGAAAGCCGGGAATGAGTTAAAATCCAAACCGCCGGATGTGTTGCCGGTATGAACGTTCACCTCAGGGTCGGTTCCTTTGTAGCCGGTTACGGTAACAAGGTTCTGGGCTTCGGCATACAGCCTTATTCCCTGCACAATTTTGATATGCTGAAATAACGATGACGGGAAGCTATAGCCTAATGAAACTGATTTCAAACGTGCGTAAGAAGCATTTTCAACAAAACGGGAGTTTACATAACCGCCATAAGTGCTCAGGAAATAACCTTCGCGGGGGATATCTGTATTTTCGTTTTTACCGGCAACAAACCTGTTCAACGCATCGGTGCTTGTGGTTGATTCCAGTACCAGCCTGTTCATGTTAAACAATTTATAACCAAATGCACCCTGGATAAAAATGTTCAGGTCGAAACCTTTGTAATGAAAATCGTTACCAAAACCCATGCTGTAGTGAGGGTTTGAGTTACCCAGGTATTTTTGATCGGCCGGGGTTATTACGCCATCGCCGTTTACATCTACATATTTAGGATCGCCTGCTTTTGAATTTGGCTGCGGCGAGTAGGTTTCGCCGGTTTTAAGTACACCTGCATAAACATAGCCATATAGCATGCCTAACTCCTGCCCTACTTCCAGCCTCGAAAATTCCCGGCCGGATACTGTACCGCTTGGGTTAGCTGTATTGCTGCTGATGGTTTTGATACCGCCCAGATCTAAAGCTTTTTGTTTATTGTAAGAGATGTTAAAACTGCTATTCCATGAAAAGCCATTAGACCGGATGTTGTTGGTATTGATACCAAGTTCGATCCCCCTGTTTTCTATCGCGCCACCGTTTACCAGTTGGGTATTAAAGCCCCACCATTGACCAATTGGAAGATTGATTAACAGGTCTGAAGTTTTTTTACGATAAACATCGATAGTGGCGTTAATGCGGCCATCGGCAAAGCCCATATCCAAACCGGCATCTAACTGTGCCGTACTTTCCCATTTTAAGTTAGGGTTTGATAAGCTGGAAGGCTCGATACCTACCTGTAAAGGACCGCCGGGACTAAGCACCGTGCTGTAGTTACCAAATGTGCTCAGGTATTGATAATTGTTGATCCTGTCGTTACCGGTAACACCGTAGCTAACCCGTAGTTTCAAGCTCGAGAATGTATTTATATTTTTGATAAAATCCTCATCTTCAAGCTTGTATGCCAAGGCACCTGAAGGGAAGATACCATGCCTGAAGTTGCTGCCAAATTTTGATGAAGCATCGTCCCTTAAGGTAAACGTAGCCAGGATCTTATCTTTATAAGCATAGTTTAGCCTGCCGTAATAATCGGTTAGCGAGGATTCTGATTTGCCGCTGCTATAACCGTTAACTGTTGAACCTGCACTTAAATTATAGTACAGGAACACGTCAGTAGGGAAACCCTTTGCACCTGCCCCTAATGATTCGGAAACATCCCTTTGATTGGAATTACCTACCAATAAGGTAAATGCATGATCTTTTAAATTGTATTTATAGGTCAAATAGTTTTCAACCAACCACCTGAAAGCAGTCGACATTTGCTCGGCAGCTATACCGCCATTTGCTTTACCTGCTACCAATGTTCTTGGCGTATACTGGCCTGCCGTAACCTGGCTATACTCGCTGCCTGCGCCCAGGTGGTAGGTTAAGCCTTTAAATAAAATATAATCTAAGGAAACGTTACCGTTTATCAGTTTGCTGCCGCTTTTGTTGGTCGGCTCCAAAAGCGATGCAAGGGCGTTATTTTTACCCTGGTATACATAATAACTGCCATCGGCATTGTAAACCGGGATATTGGGTTGAGCAGTTAACAGGCCAAACAATGGCGCGGTAATGTCTCCTGAGTATGATTGCAGGGTTGAATTTGAGCTTGCGCCGTAAAAATTGGCGCCTAATTTCAGGTTTTCATTCAGGGTTTTCTCGGCACCTATCCTCGCGGTATACCGTTCAAGACTGGTACCTTTTAATACGCCCAGTTGTTTCAGGTAATTACCAGATACATAAATTTTTGAATCCTTATCGGCACTGCTAATGCTTAAGTTGCGGTTTTGTACTGTTGCATTCTGGGTTGCAGCTTTTAACCAGTTGGTATTGGYCAGCGGAAAGTTTGAAGGGAATATAGCTGGCTTGCCATCTTCAATAGCCGTAGCATTTTGAATATCGGTGTACTGCTGTCCGTTTAATAGTGACGGATGGTAAGTTAAATATTGCTGACCGTTTGAAACATCGGCATCAACGGCTACTCTACCAATTTTTCCTTTTTTGGTAGTGATCAAAACAACCCCGTTACCACCGCGCGAGCCGTAGATAGCCGTTGCCGATGCATCCTTCAGGATTTGGATATCATCAATATCATTTGGATTAATCTGGTTACCATTATCGGTAATAAAACCATCAACTACATATAATGGCGAGTTGCTGGTATTAATAGAGTTACCGCCACGTATGGTAATAGATATGGTACCACCCGGTGCAAAGCTTGATTGTTGTACCTGCACACCGGCTGCCTTACCCTGTATGGCCTGGCCCAGGTTTGAAGTTGTACCCCCTAAGTTAAGGTCATCGGCTTTTACCGAGCTTACAGAACCCGTAAGGTCGCTTTTTTTAACCGAGCCGTAACCTACAACTACAACCTCGTTAAGTTTGTTAAGGTCTTCCTGCAGGGTTACATTTATTGTTCCGCTTGCGGCAACTTCCTGTGTTTTGTATCCTATATAGGATATGATTAAAACATTGGAGCTGCCTTTAAGTGTAATTTTAAACTTTCCGCTTAGGTCTGTCGATGTGGTGTTTTTAACGCCCTTTTCGCTAATTGTTGCGCCTATGATAGGTCCGTCTTTATCTTTTACGCTACCTGTAATAACAGTTTGTGCGCTGGCCAGTATGGGCAGCAATACAAACAGGTAACAGCATATCATTTTAACAAGGGCACCATAAAGCTTCTTTTTTAAAAGATTGCTTTGTGTGAAGCCCGGATCAGGATGTGTGTAAATTTTAATCATACATTTTGGTGTTAGTATTAATTAATTGTTGTTGGTTTTGAATAGTTTCTGTTCGTTTTTCAATATTGGAAATTAGGTATACAGCCTTGAAAAAGCCTGTTTTAACACAGCGCAAACGTTTGTTTAACACAAACTTTAACTACGCAAACGTTTGATAAATAGCAAATTGCAGCTACGCAACAAAGCAAAACACACAGATTTGCAATGTTTTAAGCGGTTTTTACCGGACGATTTTGATGGATTCTGCCGAAAACTTCCTGTTTTGGACGAGTGGCGGATTTTTTTGATTTTGAGGAGATTAACGTATCGGGGCCGGCCGTCAACTTTTGGTTCCGGCCGGGCAAAAAAAATGTCATTGCCTGGATAAGCAATGACATTATATTATTGGAGAAGAGACTTAAAAACTACTTAAAAACCGCTGTCGTCCAGCGCGAAACTGTTTTTCCTGTCTTTCCATTTGCCTTTTGTAAAATCCGGAAAGGCCACACTTGCATTACCTTCTTTAAGTGATTTGGTTGATAATGGCGTAATAACGCTCATGGTAACCGAATCATAAACGTCAATAGGTGTTTGGCGTTTGTTTTTTACCGATTCGATAAAGGCGTTAAACACAAACCAGTCCATACCGCCGTGACCGGCACCCTGGGCAAGTTTTTCGTACTTTTTCCATAGCGGGTGGTCGTATTTATCAAACCATTGCTGTGCCGGCTCCCATGAATCATCTTCTTTTGATTTATGGTCAATGTAAACGCTTTTGTTTACATCCATCCACAGCCCCTTGGTACCCTGCACGCGGAAACCTAAAGAATATGGGCGCGGCAAATGGGTATCGTGGCTTAACAACACGGTTTCGCCATTGGCGCAATTGATCATAGTGGTGGTTACGTCGCCATTTTTATAGTTGATTTTAGCATTGGGGTGGCCGGGCGATAATTCTTCGATATAAGCACCCAAACCGCGTGCTTTCGAGCTAAAAGATACCAGGTTGGTAAACCGGTTACCCGCGTTGATGTTAGCATAATGCATACAAGGGCCTGCACCATGGGTTGGGTAAATGTCGCCATCTACATCAATATTAAACTGGGTACGCCATTGTGCTTCGCTTAAGGCTTTAGCACCATATTCCACGCCGGTGTTACCGTAGCTGCCTTTACCATCGTTAAACAGTACCGGCCTTAAATTGTGCTGGTAACCGCCTTCCAGATGGATGATCTCGCCAAAAAGGTTCTGGCGTGCCATATTAAGTGCAGCCATTACATCCCGGCGGTAACAAACATTCTCCAGCGTCATATAGGGCATTCCTGTCTTTTCGGAGGTGTGCACAATGTCCCAATGTTCGTCTACCGTTAAGCCCGCGATAACCTCGCAGCCTACATACTTGCCGGCCTTCATGGCATCAATAGCTTGCGGATGGTGAAACTGCCATGGGGTGGCTATGATCACCGCATCAATATCCTTACGGTCTAAAAGTTTTTTGTAGGCATCCGGTCCACCTGTGTATTCCGTCACCGGGGCATGACCCTTTTTGGCTATGTATTCGCGGCAAATTTTCAGCGAATGCTCCTGGGTATCACAAATGGCTACTACTTCTACATCATCGCGCAGCAAACCTTCGGCAATATGGCTCATGCCCCGGGCTCCAACACCAATGTAGCCAAGCCTTACTTTGGCTTGTGCAGATGCAAACAAACTACCAGTCGGCAATATGCTAAAGCCGGCTGCGGCAATAGCGCCGGTTTTTATAAACTCTCTTCTTTCCATTTTATAAGATATATCAGTTTTATTTAACAGGTAATATGAGTTAAGAATCAAGAGCAAAGAATAAGAAATAAGATAAGTGCAAGGCCTGAGCATAAAAAATATTACGTAACGAACTGTTCCTTCCTTGAAATTGATTCGTCAATCGGCTTGCTTTTTGTCTTGATTCTTGATTCTAATCTCTTGATTCTCTATTTAACAGGTAAATTATTAATGTCAATAACAGGCTTTGCACTTACGGCAGCCCTGGTGAATGGTGTGCTTAATTTTATAAAGCCATCAAAAAAGCCGCCGTTTTGCAGGTAAAATTTATCTCCTTCAACGCCGCCTGCATAATCTTTCCGGTAGTTGGCTTTGGCGGTTGCATCGCCCGTGTACACAGCCCCGGTAAGTTGTTGCCAGGTATTGTCACTATCGCCTATCCATTGATTGGTAAACAGGGCTTTGCGGGTTTTATCGCCATTTTCGGGCTCAAAATTCTCAACAAACGAGTAAAGGCTGGTGAGGTAAGTAGCTTTTTGCGGCCGGTTAAAGCTGGCCACCAGGAACCATTTGCCGGCGGCAACATCTTCAAAATAAGCAGTAAACGTTGTTGAATTTTTAGCAGCATCAGGTTCGGCCTTTAACAAAAAGCCGTAGGCTTTCCCGGCTTCCCAGGGGTAGTGCATATAACTTTGCCTGCCCGATCCTTCGTTACCAAATTCGCCAATGTGCACGCCTGCGCCGCCTTTTACTAATTTAATGCGCATGCTGTCGGGTATACTCTTGGGGTCTTCGGTATTAAACGGGCTCCATACAGAAAACAACACCCGGCGTTCGGTGGCTGAGTTTACCTGCATGCCAAAATATCCCTGGCCAAAGCCATCTGCCATAAAATATGATCCGATAACGTCCCGCCCTTTGGGAACAATTATCTGGTTGTAAAACCATTTCACTTTTGTTTTTTTATCATCGGGAACCGTAAACCTCAGGTGCACCGACGGCCCCCTCCTGCCGAAGTGGAACGAACTGCCTTGTTTTACATAAGCTATATCGGCATCGGGCTGTTTGGTTTGGATGATGAGGTCGCTTATATCAGCATAAACTGCGCCTGTTTTACTCATGCCCTTCAGTTCAATTTTAACATGACCGGCATGCTTTAAATGGATAGTCCCCATCTCAATGGTATCAAAAGCCCGGTTGCTTACCTTTTTAAATATATAATTTTCGCCTGCTTTTATCCCAATCTTACTTTCGCCCTGTGGCACCCGCAGCCTTAAGGATACTTTAATATCCTGTGCAACCGAAACCCTGAAATAGACATTCGGTGTTGATTTAGGATTTTTCCAATTCAGCAGGCCCTCATCCGTAATGGTATCGGGCGCGTTTACCCAGGCATTGCCACCTAAGGGAATCACCTGCATTAACGGTGTCGCTTGTGAACTTGTACCCTGTGCCAGCGAAATGGTAGCTGTAAAAACACTTAGTAAAAAAGAAAGGCAGCAGAAGGTTGTTTTTTTCATATTTGGTTATCAATAGAATACCACCGGGTATCCTTTTATAAATGTACCGGCATTTAGGCCTTTGGTAAAAAATAAGATCCTGTATCTCCACGCAAACGTTTGAAACTGGCCATTTTTATCATTTAAATGGCATCAGTTGTAAATTCAAAAATAGTTTTACTGCTGAAAGTTTCCCCGGGCCTTAATACCGTTGTCGGGAAATGCGTATGATTTGGCGCATCGGGGTAGTGCTGGGTTTCCAGGCAAAAACCACTCCGGCGCATATACTTTGCCCCGTTTTTACCGGGAGAATTATCATCAATAAAATTACCGGTATACAAATGGACCGATGGTTCGGTTGTATAAACATGAAGCACTCTGCCGCTTTGCGGTTCGGTTACAGTGGCAGCCATAACCAATTCGGCCGATGCTTGTTGTTTAATTACAAAGGTATTGTCGTAGCCCTGCCCCTGTTTCAGTTCCTCATGGTCGGCATCAATCCTTTTGCCTATGGCTGTGGGCTGTGTAAAATCAAACGGGGTATTTTCAACAGCTGCCAAATGGCCTACAGGCACGTGCATTTTGTTTACCGGCAAATAGTTTTTTAAAGGCATCATTAACTCGTGATTTAAAATTGATGATCCCGCCAACCCCGAGAGGTTAAAATAAGCATGCTGGGTAAGGTTAAGCAATGTAGTCTTATTTGTTTTGGCATCAAAAGCCACCTCCAATTGATTTTTATTGTTCAAAGTATAAGTAACTGCCGTGGTCAGTTCGCCCGGGAACCCTTCTTCCCCATCAGGGCTGATATACCTGAGCACTACGCCAATTTTGTCTTTTTGAACAAAATGATTTGCTCCCCATACTTTTTTATTAAAGCCAACCGCACCGCCATGATGATGAAAGCCGCCCGGCTTAACAGTAAGCTGGTGTTGCATGCCATCCAGCGTAACCAGGCCCCCTGCTATGCGGTTTGCAAAACGGCCTACTATAGCGCCGGTGTAATAGGGATCGTTCACGTATCCTTCTACATCATCATAGCCTAAAACAACATCGGCCATAGCTCCATCCCGGTCGGCCGTTATTATGGCCTGGATAGCTGCACCGTAATTGGTAACGGATACCTGCATGCCGTTTTTATTGCGCAATTTATAAAGCGTAATATCCTGACCATTGGCTGTACCCCAGTTTTTTACTGTTATCGTATTACCGCTCATATTTTAGGCTGATAAAAATTTTAAATTAGCAAATTGTAATAAACTTTTCTTGCTGTGATGAAATTAGTTATTAAGCACCTGAAAATACGTTACCGGGCCCCGAAAACAATACACAAACGTTTGCAATAGCCGCCAAACGGGCAATAATTTGATAATAATCTGCTAACTTTAATTTTATTTCAAGTACAGCAAAAGGATAATGCAATCAAAGCCAACTACTATAAAAGAGATAGCCCAGCTGCTGGGTATCTCGGTATCTACAGTTTCAAGGGCCTTGCATGACCATCCCAGTATCGGCCTGAGCACAAGGGCAAAAGTTAAAAAGCTGGCAGTCGAACTGAACTACGAACCCAATCAGACCGCCATTTTTTTACAGAAGGGAAAAACCCACACCATTGGTGTTATTTTGCCCGAACTTTCTGAAGCTTTTTTTTCATCGGCCATTAGCGCCATTGAAGATACCGCTTATAAAAAGAATTATACGGTATTGCTTGCACAATCACATGATGATGAGCAGAAAGAAAAGGAACTGGTAGAGAAAATGAAAAATCACCGTGTAGATGGGCTGCTGGTATCGGTAGGCAAAAACACTTCATCTTTTCAGCATTTTGAAAACCTTAAAAAGTATAACATTCCTGTAGTTTATTTTGACAGGATACCCAATATTGCCAACATCCACTACGTGGCCTGTAATATGGAAATTGGCACTATCGAGGCTGTTAGCTTCCTTTTAAAAAAAGGGCACCGTGCCATAGGTATGATCAACGGCCCCCAGACTATGGTGGCCACCGGCGAGCGGAAAGAAGGCTATATAAAAGCCATGACCAAAAACCGCCTAAAATTTGATCCCTCGCTTATTGTATCCTGTGATTTAACGGAGGAAGGCACAAAAAAAGCTTTCGACGAGTTGCTGGCCAATAAAAGGAAACCCACAGCCGTAGTTACGTTTAACGATTATGTAGCCTTATTTGCCATTAAACACGCACAAAAGCTGAACATCAGGATAAATAAAGACCTTGAATTTGTAAGCTACGCCAATTTACCGTTAATCAATTATATGGAAAACATCCCGGCGGCATCTGTTGAGCAGTTCCCATACCTGCAGGGGCAAAAAGCTGCTGATATCCTGATGGATTTGCTGCATCACCAGGATAAGGGTAGTAATGAGCAAAGTGCTTATTACAAAATCATTATAGAATCGCAACTGATCGAGAATAAAAAATAAATAAAAAACGGTCAAACGTTTGCGTGGCAGTTTCATCAACTGTTTAAGTATGTTTGATGTGTTAACCGGATATAATATGTTTGATGATATACTGATAAGCTTTGGATTAAACGCTGCCGACTATGAAGTGCAGCCTTTTGGTTCGGGTTTAATAAACCATACTTATAAGCTTAAAGGCCATAGCGATGCCTATATCCTGCAGCAAATTAATACTTCGGTTTTTAAAAATCCCGGTTTTATAGCCAACAACCTGGAGTTGGTACGAACGTACCTGGGCAAACATAACCCCGGTTATCTTTTTGTTGCACCGTTAAAAACCATTGATGATCACTTTATGGTAAAATCATCTGAGGGGAAATTTTACAGGCTATTTCCATTTATCGATGGATCGCATACGGTTAACTTTTTGCAGGACAAGCAGGAAGCCTTTGAGGCAGCCGTTCAATTTGGCCGGTTTACGCGCCTGTTGAATGATTTTGATATCGGCCAGCTGCAATACACGCTATCAGATTTTCATAATCTTAAGCTCCGGTTCGACCAGTTTAAAGCAGCATCTAAAAATGCGTTGCCTGTTAAGTTGGCAGAAGCCGCAACCGAGATAAAGGAAGTTTACAATCAATACCAAATATTGCAAACTTACAACCAGCTGATATCTAATAACGAGATCCCCTTACGCGCCATTCATCACGATACCAAAATTAACAATGTATTGTTTGACAGCCAAAACCACGCGCTTTGTTTGGTAGACCTGGATACCGTTATGCCTGGCTACTATTTAAGCGATGTGGGCGATATGATGCGTACATACCTATCCCCCGCCAACGAAGAAGAGACTAACATGGATAAAATCCATATCCGCGAGGATTTTTTCCGCGCCATATACAAAGGTTATATGAGCGAAATGGGCAATATCCTGACGGAAGCTGAAAAACAGCTATTCGTTTTTTCGGGAAAACTAATGATTTACATGCAGGCCCTGCGCTTTTTAACCGACTTTTTAAACAACGATAGCTACTATGGCGCACAGTATCCGGGCCATAATTTAGTACGGGCAAAAAACCAGTTCAAATTACTTACCGAATACACTAAAGCCGAGCCATCATTTAAACTGCTGATATCAAGTGTTAACCGGGAGTTTTTAACGGCAGAAAAGCAAAGCAATTAATATTTCAGCTGAAAGCTGAAACCATGTTTAACCACGAGGTGAAACCTCGCGGTAGCAATAATTTAGTTGATGGAATGATATTTTATGATGTGAAGTATCTCAAAAAAAATAAATATACCAACGAATACGGATAATGCGTAAATACCAAATCCCCATATTTTTTGAGCATTCGTTTTACCTATAAACTTCTTTTTGTTGATTAGATAGATAATAAACGCACATATTAAAACAAATACTAAAATCATGATATGAAAGGTTTAGAATAAAAAACAGTTGTAAAGTGGTTTAAATATATCAATAAGTTGGATTTTAATCTTCCAATCTCATTATATTTCCAGGTGAAGCCTCGCGGTAGCTTTGTTAAATTATTTATCGCCTGCCAGCCTATCAAATAACCCTATCACTTTCATATTACGCAGTTCGTTTTCCTCCCGGATGGCCGATGGGTTCAGGAAATCTTTATTCAATTGTTCAAACCTTTCATCCAGGCTTTTTGAGGTAGCCAACAGTTGCTTTAACGCAGCAATTATTGCGGGCTTTTGTGCATTATTAAACGACGCCTCGTTCACCTGCTTTTCAATAGCCTGGTAAGTGAGGTAATACACCCTGATATCGGCCATTAATTTAAAATGCTCAAATTCCTGCTGGTTTTTTGTTGGCTTTAGGGCGTACAGCTTTTGGCGGGCCGTAGTGCAACTATCCAGCAATTGTTTAACCGATAATGGTATGGGCGATTTTACCTCGCCCTGTTGTATTTCATAAGGTGTTGTTTTAAGTGCTTCCCAAAATGATATGGCCCCGGCCTTATCAAACCCGAACTGCTTTTGGCCGTAACTGTATACAAAGTTGGTGATATTTAAAGGCTGGTTACTTTTAACGGCTTCGAAATAGGCAGCTATAGACATATTGAATCCCGACAGTGGGTACACGTGCCTGATGGCATACAGCTCGGTCATATCCGCTTCTGATTCATACACTGCCGAATATTGGCCGGATGTTGACCACGACGTCATGATCATCCCTTTATAGCCCAGCTTGCTTGCAGCCGGGATAAAATTGCCGATATTTTTCAGGTGTTTTTCCCACAGGGTGAGGTTATAATTATCCGGGCTCGAGCGGATTGCCGGCGATCCCCAGATTTCGAAACCACTTTCCATCAGCTTTTGGTGATTGCCGAAATAACTCATATCCCAGCCATAGTTCCAATCTACAAAAACGGTTTCTTTGGGCAATGATTTAATGGCATCGGGATATTTCAGCGCGATATCGGCCCAAAGCACAGGGCGTTTGCCCAGTTTTATCACGATTTCGCACAGCATTTTAATGTAATCGGTATATAGTTTGGATTTACCTTCCTTTTCGGCTTTGGCCTTACATTTGGCATCGTGCCCCAGCAGGTAGGTTTCATCGCCGCCGATGTGGATATATTTAGAGGTATGCGTGGCGGCAAGTTCGGTATATAAATCGGTAAACAGGGCTTTATCCCCATCCGTTTCCAACGGGCACACCTGCGATACATCCTTTTGATCCTCGCGCAGATTTTTATAACGCTGGTGCCGTAAAATGTATTCCACATGGCCAAAACTTTGTTGCAGTGGTATCACATCAATACCCAAGCTGTCGCAGTAGCGGATAAAGTTTTTAATTTCCTGCTTGCTGTACGCGTAGCGGTTGGGTATCAGCGGGTGTTTCTCGAAAGGATAGGTACCCTCCCACTCCATCACCAGCGTGTTCACCCCGTTTTGGCTTAGTTTTAATGCAAAAGCTTTAAGCGCCGGCATGGTCATTACCTGGATGCGCAGATCGAGATGGAAACCGCGCACCGCAAAAGGCGACTTTGCCTGCTGCGCTGTAACGGCGTTTAAACTAAATATCAGTAATAGAGCGGGTATTAATTTTTTCATAGAATGCCTTTTAAAGGGGAACTTAATTTTATTTGTGGTATCACCTCTACATAGCTGTTCCAAAGTTTCTTATTCCCTCCTTGGGATGCGGTCGGAATGAGCGCAAAGGCAGGGAGGGGTTTGTGTGAGCTACGAGTTGCAAAGCAGCTTGAATGCCTGATTTAAGCCCCTACCTCCCCTTCCACAATGTCATTAAGTTAAAGATTTTCTCCCCCAGCGGGGGGAAAGCTTTGTAGTAAAAACATCAAAGATGAGCTTCCCGTGCCAGAGGTACGGAACGTTAGGTGGTGTACCTCTGGCACGCAAAAACTTTAATTCATTTATTCTACAAAGCTTTTGCTCCTCTGGAGCATCCTGTCAATTGCTTAACTTAATGACCTCCCCCCTTTTCCCAAGGGAAGGTACCGCACACACCCTGCGCTTTTCTATTTCTTCCTAACACCTATGATATCAAACCTACCACATCTATCTTCAAATCCAATTCCCTATTAGTTCCTAAATATATACACCACTTTTATCATCAACAAATAATATAGCATCCGGGTGCCTTCGCAATATTGTTGAAGGGTATTTTTCTGATACTGCTGCATTCAACGTATGCTTAACAGCATCTGCCTTTTTTTCGCCCGGCACAATGGCAAACGCAAATGGAGTGTTTATCAATGCGGGGATGGTGAGCGTTAAGGCATGTGTAGGCACATCTTCTATCCTGGCAAAACAGCCGTCATTTACCTGCTGCACGCGGCAGGCATTATCCAGATCGACAATTTTAACCAACAGGGGATCATTAAAATCGGCCACATGCGGGTCGTTGAAAGCAAGGTGCGTGTTTTCGCCGATGCCCAGGCAAACAATATCCGGCGGGAACTGGTTTAGCAAGTCTGCGTAACGCAGGCGCTCCTGCTCCGCATCGGCGGCGTTGCCATTAAGATAATGTACCGCCTTAAAGGGCGCTTTGCCAAACAAGCGTGCTTTTAAAAAATTGCCAAAACCTTGTGGTGCGTCCGCATCCAGGTTAAGGTACTCATCCATATGAAAAGCCCTGATCCTTGTCCAATCTATATCCCTTTTCAGCAATTCATCCAAAAATTCATTTTGCGACGGGGCCGCCGCAAAAATGATATTGACGAACTGCTTTGCTTTTAGCAATTGGTTGATTTTTTCCGTGACGGCGTTTGCCGCCGCTATGCCCATGAGGTGCCGGCTACCCGATACTTCAACTTTCAATTGATCTATTATAAATTCTTTCATCAACTGTGAATTATTTAAATTTTATTTCGATATGCTGCGCCGGGCCACCGGTAAGGAAAAAATCTGCACATCTGAAATCCGCACATCTGAAATCCGCATATCTGAAATCTGCATATCAATCTTTTTGCGGCACACTTGTCATTTTAAATTCCAATGTGCCGCCGTGGCTTATCTGCTCGTGCGATATCATGTGGTTTTTTATGGGCTGGCCATCAAATGTAACTGCCTTCACATATTTGTTTTGTGCCGATAGGTCGGTGGCTTTAATAACCAGCTTATTGCCATTTTGCAGGCTTAGGGCAATATACGGGAATTGAGGCGCACCGATGCTGTACATACCCGATGCCGGGGTTACCGGGTAAAAACCCATGGTGCTAAAAATATACCATGCCGATGTTTGGCCGCAATCGTCGTTACCGTTGATGCCTACCGGGGCGTTGCGGTAATTTTGCCAGCCCACGTTTTGCCTTACCAGTTCCTGGGTTTTCCAGGGCATACCGCAATAGTTAAACAGGTATATGTAGTGGTGCCCGGGCTCATTATCGGCCCTGTAGTGGCCATCGGTAAAGTTGTGGGATAGTTTATCGGCAAATGCCTTTTCGCCGCCCATAAGGGCTATCATGCCCGGTACGTCCTGCATGGCGCCAAAGGTATAAGTCCACTTGGTGCCTTCGGTAAACCCGCTATCCGGCTTGGCCGACCATTGTCCGTTGGCGTTGCGCGGCGCCATAAAGCCTGTAGCACTGTTATATACATTTTTATAATTCTGGCTCCAGGCCATCAGCTGCTTGTAATCATCATCCTTACCCAGGGCTTTGGCCACCTGGGCCACACAATAGTCGTCAATACCATACTCAATAGTACGCGAAACCGATTCACGGGTTTTATCAACAGGAACATAACCCAGTTTATGATAGTTGGTAAGGCCGCCGCGGGCTTCATAGCTTGTCCAAAGGTCGCGGTCGCCCCATTTTTTTTGTGTATCACCGTCGGGAGCCGTAAAAGCATCTTTATGCATGGCTTCATAAGCCAGTTTGGTACTATACCCACGAAAACCTTTTACATAGGCATCGGCCACCACCGCATCGGCATGGGTGCTTATCATAATATTGGTATAGGTTGGGTTTGGCCACATGGGCATCCAGCCGCCCTCCTGGTACATTTGTAATAACGATTTCACCATACCATTTACCCGTTCGGGCTGGGTCAGCGTTAACAAAGGGTGCAAAGCGCGGAAGGTATCCCAAAGCGAATAATCGTTATAAGAAACACCGCTATGTACCTTATCGTCAAACRCACTGTAATACCGGCCATACTCCGAAAATTGCCTTGGGAACAACAGGGTATGGTAAAGGGCGGTATAAAATATGGTTTTCTGGCCCGCGGTAATCCCGTTTACCTGTATCTCTTTTAATTGCTGCTGCCAGTTGTCGCGGGTTGCTTTTACAACTTTGTCGAAATCCCAATCAGGAATTTCATTTTTCAGATTGTGGCGGGCCTGGTCAATGCTGATAAATGAGGTAGCTACTGCTACTTTTACCTGCGTATTGGCAAGAGTTTTAAAAGAAATAAAAGCGCCCATGCGGGTGCCGGATTGTTCCTTACTTCCCTTTTTAATGTTGCTGTTATCCCAGGTACCGTATTTTCGGATCTGTTTATCAAACCTGATAATAAAATAGCCCTTGAAGTTTTTAAGCTCCGGCCCTATCTGGGCTGATTGCCTGTCGGGATTGTAGCCTGTAATTTCATTATTGATAGTATCAACATGAACGTAGCCTTTTAATTTTTTAAGTCTTGGTGCATAATCGTTTGCCCAATCCTTTAGTTGCGGGTTAAGGTTTATACCCTGGATAATGAGGTGCGCTTTATCCGCAGCCGGAAAAGTAAACCGGAACATGCCGCAGGTATTTGCTCCCGCTATCTCCGATTTGATAAACGTTTTATTATCAGCCTTTAACTTAACCGAATAGTAGTATGGCTTTGCTATCTCGTCTTTATGATCGTAGCTTAGTTTTCGTTCGTTTGGTAATACACGCAGGTTACCAACCTGGGGCATAATAGATACATAGCCGTAATCGCCCATCCAAACGGTTGGCTGGTGGGTGGCCAACAGGCCGATAACCGTTTTATCCTCGTATTGATAACACATGCGGCCCATTTTGCTTTCGCCGGTTTGGGCAACAAAGTTTGTCATGGCAAAGGGCACATTTACGCAGGGCATGGTACCACCGCCATCAAGGCCTTTGGCAAAACCGGTAATGGCGGTACCTATCAGTGGGTTAACAAAGTCTACTTCGTCTTTTTGAGTTTTTGTATTGTTTTGCTGGGCATTAATTGTTCCGGCGAGCAGTAAGCCGGCGGCCAGTAAACAGGCGCTTTTTTTAAATTTCGGGTACGATGCAAAAATCATTTTTCAATAAGTTGTTTAGATGTATTTATAACTCGGCGACAGCAAATCTCTTATTTTAAAATCATTCCGGTTAAAAGTGGCAAACTTTTTTTTGTTCAATGATAAATTGCATGTTTAAACATTTTAATCATTTTACCGGTCGGTTTAATTTTGCCACCTCAACCAAAAGATCGGAGTGCTTACCGCCCTGGCAATTTTAAAGCTTACGATTGCCAATTTTTTCGGATGCTTTTTTGATTTTTTTTGAAAAAAAATCTCCATTTTATTTTTGTGTTAAAAAATGTAGTATTTGTATCAATAAGTAGCACATTTATTGCAAAAAAGTTTGAATTAATTACCTCTTTTTACCTGTTTTGTGCATCAATAAAAGGCGATTTTGCAATATAAAAGGAAGCCTGTAAATTTGTATTGTTTGCCAACAAAAAAACAGTTTACCAAAGCAAAACGCCCCGGCATATGAAGGCCCAGGGCGTTGTATTTTGAATTTGAAGGTGGTTACAGTTTTATCTTCTTTTCTCCTGCATCCACTCCTTTTATAAATTTAATAAGGCCTGTCATGTAGGTTTGCTGGTCATCATACATGCTCATATGGCTGCCGTTGGGGCAATACAAATAACTGCCGTTTTGCACCAACTGAGATACTTTTTCCATGTGTTTCGGGTCCATGGTATCGTATTGACCGGCGATGCTTAGCGTTGGTACAGCTATTTTGGGCAAGTCGGCCATCCTGTCCCATTTAACCAGCTTACCGGCAACACCAAATTCGCTTGGTCCCTGCATGGTTACATATAGTGATTCGTTCAGCTTACCCATTGCCCTGTTAAGAGGTTCGGGCCATTGGTCAAGCGGGATGCGGCAAATGTGCTTAGCGTAAAAATTTGGCAACAATAATTGCATGTATTCCGGATTCTTAAAATCGCCTTTGGCCTCAATAGTCCGGATTTTTGCCAGCACTTTGGGGTCAAATTGCTTTGCTAATACATCATTGGCGTATTTACCATAATCGGGCACGCTCATCATCATATTTGAAATGATAAGGCCTTTTAAATTACGCTGGTATTTTTGCGCGTACTCCATAGCCAGGATACCGCCCCACGAGTGGCCAAGCAGGTAAAAATTACTGCTATCCAGCTTTAAGGCCTGGCGCACCTGCTCAACCTCTTCAACATAACGGGGCAGGCTCCACATGGATGTATCTTTAGGATTATCAGAATTGCCGCAGCCCAGTTGATCATAATAAACCAGTTCGATGCCTTCGGCCGGCAAAAAACTTTCCATACACTCAAAGTATTCGTGTGTGGCACCTGGACCGCCGTTAAGCAGCAGCAATTTAATTTTAGGATTGTTGCCCAGTTTTTTTGTCCAGACGTGGAACTTGCCCTTGAGTGTATTGATGGTTACTACCTGAACGCCACCTGTTTTAACACCACCTGTGGTATCGCTAAAATAGCTACTTAAAGTAACATCGCCCGGCTGGGAAATTGGAGGTTGCTTACAGGCGGTTAGCCATGCTGCAGCAGCAACAATAAGTACTGCAAAATATCTTTTCATCATAAAGTTTATGTTGTATAATGATATAAAGCTAACCAATAAAATTCAAGCCAACAAAAAGCCACTGTTGCAGCCAATGTAAATAGTTAACAGAATAAGCTTATAGCGTCGCGAAAATATAAGCATCAAACGGCACCTTGTTTCTATTGCTGATCCTGTTCAAATGATCGGGGTACCGAGGGGCTTCATATTGGTCAACAACAGGCACAAATATTGGGATGCCCTAAATTAGCTACCATTTTAGTGTTAACCATGATAAAATATAAAATACTGATTATCAAATTATTATAAATATTGTTTCTGAAATATGTTAAGTTATGTTAACCCAATTACATGCATTTGCCCTGCAGTTGCAGCGACAGTTTTTCAGTATTGAAGCAATTGATACCCATCTGAAGCTTTCAGCATTATGCTTTGGGCTTTCAGCATTTCAGTACTATTCTAAAAATTTCTTTTTTAGCTTTTTAATATCGTCGTTGGTTAATCCAATTTGGGTTTTAAGGTAGTTATCAACCGAGCCATATTGCTTTTTAATTTGGCTGAATGTTGCATCAAGATATTCGGGGTTGGCGGCCATTACGTTTTTGGCTACAGTTTCGTCAATGTTCATGGCTTTTACCATCATCTTTTCCATTTTGACGTTCTCGGCGGTGCGGTAATAGTTAGTGGCCTTATAATCATCCATAATAGTTTCATAAGGAACGCCTAAGCTGTACAAAATTAATGCTGCGCCAATACCTGTACGGTCTTTACCGGCCGTGCAATGAAAAACAAGGCTTTTATCTGCCGGCAGGTTTAACAGTTTACCAAACATTGGTTTATACCTATCGGCCAATGGCGTTATGTTGCTGTAATAATTTATCAGGATAGAATCGCCGTTGCCTTTCACATTTTTAAAGCTATTCATCATGTTACCAACATTTTCGCTTCCGGCAGGGCACAAGATATAGTCGGTATTTGGATTCATACGATCAGGCGCCTGTTTTGACTCCTGCGTACCACGCAAGTCAACATCATAGGCTATGTTTCTTTTGTTTAACTCTGCCAGGTCCTGGTCGGTAAGCTTACTCATATCTGCGCTGCGGTAAACTTTACCCCATTTTATATGGTGGCCATCTTTGGTTGTATAGCCACCCAAATCGCGAAAGTTTACAGCCCCCTGTAATTCAACTTTGCGTTTGGCACTATCGGCAACCTGTGCGTTAACGCCTGTAGCAATACAAGCAGCTACTAATAATAATTGTAGTTTTTTCATATCGGTTTTAATGTAAAAAACAGGGTGCTTATTGCTAAGCCCCTGCTTTTTAAAGTGTATTGTTTAGGTTGATTTTATTTTGTTAACCATGTGTCTTTAAATACATCATCGGTGCCACCAAACTGGCTGCTTATTGCTTTTTGGTAATTGGYACCGTTAGCATTAATCTCATCTAATGGATATAACCAACGGCGCGGTAACTTACCGCCTGCAGTGCCAATACCAGTGCCACCTTCGCTAAATTGCGCAGGTAAGCCGGTACGACGGTGGTTAAGAAATGCTTCCCAGCCAGAGTTCATGAACAAGGCCACATATTTTTGTTGTAAAATTTGAGCAAGGGCTGCAGCTGGCGAGGCTACATTGTAGCTCACATTGGCCAGGAATGTGGCGTTATCTGTGGTAACCGTGCCAAGACTTTTACCCGCTGCATCTGATATAGTTACTGTTGAGTTTGTGGCAACATTTAAACCGAAGTTGCTGAACGAGGCAGCAATACCTTTATCGTACCAGGTTTTAGCATCGGCGGTGGTAAGTGTTGGAACCCAGCCCCTATTGATACCTTCGGCAATGTTGAAGCTCATTTCAGGATAACCAATAAAAATAAAAGGCTCGGCTTTACTGCCTGTAGCATCACCCAGGTAACGTTGAGCGTTAAAAAACGAATATTTACCGGTAGGGCCTTCATTTTGTAGTGTCGCCAAAGCTGTACCAGGATCGGCGCCGATATAGTTTGCGAAATTACCAACATCAGTAGTTTTCACCGGAGTAGCCATTAAATAAGTACGGGGGTCTTGTGTAGATGTTGTAATATCCAGCACCGGTTTACCCACATTCATAAAGTTATTATACGAGTTGCTACCTGAAGCGAAAATAGGATATGGCGTTGCAGTTGTATATTTGTAAACAACGTTATCACTATTGCTTGTCATTATAGGATAGGTAGCTGCGTTACCCAATATAGCGGCAAACTGCGATTTTATGTTTAAATCGGCATTATCGTCGGCTCTTTTGCTTAAGCTTATCAATACTCTTAAACGGTAAGTATTGATAACTTTTTGCCATTGCAGGTTGGTTAAGGCAAAAATATCGCCACCATCCAAAACAGTTCCCGGTGAACCCAAAGCAGCTAAAATAGCATTAGCATCGTCCAACAGTTTCAATGAGTTTTTATAAACATCGTGTTGTGTATCAAAAGCGGGGGTAACATAATTTGCAATATCGCCTGCCTGGGTCATCGGAATATCACCTACCCTTTGTGCTAACCAAACTGCAGAGTACGCGCGGAAGAATTTTGATATTGCAAAATACTTGTTGGTTGTATTTCCAAACTGAGTTTTTGCCTGGAACTCCAATTGTACAGCATACTTCAATATCTCGTAACTATGAGCGCTGTATGACCAGCTATCTTCATTAGTGCCCCAATATTTGGCATAGTTAGATACCTGGAACTGGTTGTTTTTGTAAACATCCCCGCCAAATGGCATCTCATCTGATCTAACCAGTATAGCGGTAAGGTGGTTAACTATTAGTGAAACCGGGATCGCCGAGTTCGCGTTAACCGCGTTGGGATTCAGGTTAAGGTTTCCCTTCTGGCAGCTCGTGATTGACATCGTCAACACAACGGCTGCTGTTATTATTTTAAAAGCTTTCATCTTTATAAATATGTTTTATAAAATTTAGAATGTTACGTTTAGGTTAAACCCGTACCTGCGTGCAGTTGTACTTTGTAATGCGCCATTTGACTGGGCACCACCGGTAGTACCGGTAGTCGAGTCGAAACCAGAAGCATATTGGTCGATGTCGAAATCTTTACGTTTTGCAAAGTATAAGAGGTTTCTGCCTACCAATGATATTGATACCGCTTTAATAGCCCTGTTTTGCAGATATTTAGATGGAATATTATAACCAAGGGTAACCTCACGTAATTTGGCGAATGACCTGCTGATCATGAATGATTCGTCGATAGATTTAACGTTACCGTTCAAATACCCCTGAACAGTTATTGGAGTTGTGTTAGGTGCAAAAGTAAGGTCGCCTATGTTGGATATAACACCATTTTGGAATTTAGGCGTACCGCTTACAATTTTAACACCGGCTCCGCTTTCATTACCTAATAATGAAGGAGTTGGCGCTTGTGTACCGGTTTTAGTTGATTGCCACTCCGCTAAACGTGCGGCACCAATTACACCGTTAACGGTAGATAGATCGGTACCACCCTGCCTTGCGGCATAATAGTTATAATCGTAAATAACCCCGCCTATACGGCCGTCAACCTGGAAGCTGAAGCTAAAGTTTTTGTACGAGAACCTGTTGTTGATACCAAAGGTAAAATCAGGATTTAAATGGCCCAATGAACCATATAACTGGCTGTTTGATCCTGATGCCTTTAATAAAGCGCCACTTGCATCATAAACAATATTACCGGTACCATCTCTTAAAAATTTGGTTCCATAAACTTCATCCACCCTATCGCCAACGGCAAAGCTGTGATTAGGTACAAGCGCTATGCTTGAGTTAGTTCCGTAACCAATTGATGTAAGCGTTTCTTTGAATGTAGAGTAATTTACGTTAACATCCCATGAAAATCCGTCCTTGTTACGGAAAGGCGAACCTGTTAGCGCTATTTCGAAACCAGCCCTTTTGGTGGTAACCGCGTTTTCGTTTTGGGCATTATAACCAGTTGCCGGATCAACCGGGAACGGGTAAATTTGCGGGCCATTCTGTGTATCAAAATAAGTTACATCCAAACCTAAGCGATTGTTCAGGAACTTGATATCCATACCACCTTCATAAGATACCCTTTTTAAAGAATGCAAATCTGGATTGGCTTTTGTATTAGCGTATGCCACCGAAGCRCTGTTATTATACAATGTTGTATAAGAGGCAGCATCCTGATTTGAATAGGTTGGCCCGTCATATGAGCTATACAGTTCAGTTCCATAACCAAGCAATGTGTTGGTAGTTGCACCGGTGCCTAAAACTTGCTTATAAGCTGTACCAATGGTCGACATTGTTAATCCACTTTTAAGTACCGCCTCAGAAGCACGGAATTTTAAGAAGCTGATGGCTTCTGGCAAGTCAACATAATCAGAAACCGCTGTAGATAATGAAACTGATGGATAAAAGAAGGTGTCATGACCTGAAGCGAAGGTCGATAATTTATCAACGCGGCCTGTTGTATTGATATTAAGATACTTATCGTAAGCAATATCAAACGAGTAGTAACCGCTATACACCTGCATTTTTGAATTCCAGTTATAGGTAAGCGCAGGTTGTAACGAGTTTGACAAACCGTATACGTTTGGAATAGCCAAAGCACGAGTAGTGCCATAGAAGGAATCATAGGTAAATGAGCGTGAGTTGGCGCCTAATAAACCTGTAAATATGAATTTGCCAAAGGTTTTGTTATAATTCAATTGCAAATCGGTGTTGTTTTCAAACAACTTACGGTCGTCTTCGCGGTAATCGCCATACCAGCCAAATTTATACCATGAGGTATAGGCATTTAAGTTTGCTGACGAAGGTACCTGCTCGGTTCTCTGCTGGTTCCAGGTAGATACCTGTGAGCGCAAGCTCAGGTTAAGATCTTTAGAAATTTTATAGTTTAAACGTAAATAAGCATAAATATCTGTCTTGTCATGACCACGCAGCCATTTTTCGGCCATAAACCAAGGATTGTTCAAACGGCCATATTCCTGTGCATATTGTACCAGGTTAGGCACCCCCATTGGGCCTTTATAAATATCTTTCAGATCGCGTACGTCATAATCTGCCGAGCCATATACCTTAAACATATAAATGTAACTGTTAGGGCCGTAACTCACGTCAGGAATATTTGGCGTATATTGTTTGTTAAAGTTCATGCTTCCGTCAATACTCAGCTTTGATGTAATGTTATAGCTGGAGTTAAGGCTGAAGTTATCGGAGTTTAACTTTGTATTAGGGAACATACCCTTTTGATATAAGTGGGTATATGACAACCTGATATTGTAATTAGAACCGCTTGCTGCAACAGCAACGTTGTTGGTAGATATAATACCGGTTTGTCTGAAATTTGCGAAGTTGTCTTTACCACGGGCAATCCATGGCGTTGGCGTACGTACGCCGGTAACCGTATTGTAAGGGCTATCGTACTGACGTAATAACTGGCCTTCAAAACGTGGCCCGTATTCACCTAAACGGTTTCCGTTATCGTACAAAGCATCTGCAGCAGGTACATAAACGTTACTGTTATCTTTAGCCTGGTACTCATAATGGTAAGCATTACCGCGACCGTATTCGGTTTGTGCCTGGGGGGCAGCTATAAGGCCACCTTCAAACAACGTACTGCTGTTTACGTTAACCTCCCAGCCTTTTTTATCGTTTGTTCCTTTTTTAGTGGTGATGATAATTGCACCGTTTATACCTCTTGAACCATATAACGCGGCCGCATTGGGACCTTTTAATATAGTATACGTATCAATATCATCAGGGCTGATGTTCCAGGTATCAGAGTTAATAGGGCTGCCGTCAACCACAAAAAGTAAATCCTTGCTACCACGTAAAACAATTTCGGGCCTCCCCAATAATTCGGCGTTGGTACCTACCGTTAAACCAGCAACTTTACCTGCTAAAGAGTTGATGGGGTTAGGTTCGCGGGCTTTAACCAAATCAGGGCCTTTAACTTCCTGAACAGAGTAGCCAATTTTCCTTACTTCCTTTTTAATACCGTAGGCAGTTACTACTACTTCGGTTAGTGCCTTTGAATCGGTTTTCATTGTTACCGAAAGATTGGGGTCGGTACCAATTTCAACCTCCTGCGGTGCGTAACCAAGGAATTTAAACGTTAACACCTGGCCTTTTGAGGCGCCAATGGTAAAACGGCCTTCGCGGCCTGTAACCGTACCCGTTGAGGTTCCTTTAATCTGAACAGCCACCCCCGGAAAAGGTTGATTATTTTCATCCAAAACAATACCCCTAATTGTTGTATTCTGGGCGTACAGGTTACCACACATAAATACCGAGGTAATTATAATAAGTAACCATCGAGAAACCTTAAGTAAATTTTTTTCCATCGCAAGTTAATTTTTCTTGCAAAACTATTACCGCAGTGTTAAGCCCGAATTGTTGGCATAACATGAAAGAATTAAGAAATCATGAAGAAAATGATTTATACACGCTAAATATGTCCAATATGTTAAATTACGTTAAAATAATAACCCAAAAGAAAATATATATTATTGATTAATAAGATTATCCATTTTGATATTTTAAATACATGCCGTAAATGCCCCACTAAAATGTCTTGATCGCCCCGCATTAATAAGGCCTGTTAACAGCTACATTTGATCATTCAAAACCAATTCAACAACCCAACTATTATGGAAATCAGACAAAAGATCACCCCGTTTTTATGGTTCGACAATAATGCCGAAGAAGCCATCAATTTTTATATTGCTGTATTTGAAGGATCAGCCATAGGCGACCTTGCCCGGTACGGTGATGCAGGCCCGGGCAAAACAGGGAGACTAATGACAGGTACATTCAGTTTAGCAGGGCAGCAGTTTATGGCACTTAATGGTGGCCCAATGTTTAAATTCAACGAGGCTATATCGTTGTTTGTTGACTGTAAAGACCAGGAAGAAGTAGATTACTTTTGGGAAAAACTATCCGAAGGAGGCCAAAAATCGCGCTGTGGATGGCTGAAAGATAAATTTGGCCTGTCGTGGCAGATAGTACCCGACACCCTGACCAGGGTTTTATATGGAGCAGACCGTGAAGGCTCGGCAAGGGCGATGCAAGCCATGATGAAAATGGATAAGCTTATTGTTAAGGATTTGCAGGATGCTTACGATGGCAAATAATAGCGCCTCGAAATAATAACCGGTCAATTTGCAAACAGATCGGCCGGTTTAACTGTGCATAATTTTCGGGCGCATTGTAACAATTAAGTTGGTAAACAGCCTAAACCTGGCTTTATTTATTAAATTGCAGTTTAAATTAACTGACTGACTTATGAAACAACTGCTACTCTGCTTAGGGCTTGCTTTATGCTGTTCGCTCGCGGGCGCACAAACAGCCCCGCCATCTGACGATGCGACCTACATCAAGGACAACTACACCAAGATGGAAAAGTACATTACTATGCGCGACGGTAAAAAACTTTTCACTTCCATTTATCTACCTAAAGATCAATCAAAAAAGTACCCCATCATGATGACGCGTACACCGTATACCGTTGCCCCTTATGGCGAAAACGAATACAGGCGCACGCTTGGTCAAAATATGTTGTTTGCCAAGGCAGGGTATATTTTTGTTTACCAGGATGTGCGTGGCCGGTGGATGAGTGAAGGCGATTACGTAGATGTACGCCCTATATTAGATAAGAAAAAGAGCAAAACCGATATTGACGAAAGCACCGATACTTATGATACCATTGACTGGCTGGTAAAAAACCTGCCCAACAACAATGGCCGCGTTGGTATCGAAGGCATCTCCTACCCTGGCTTTTACTCCAGTGCCTCGTTGCCAAACGCACATCCTGCGCTGAAGGCTGTATCGCCACAGGCCCCCGTTACCGATTGGTTTATAGGCGACGATTTTCACCACAACGGTGCGTTTATGATGATGGATGCGTTTAACTTTTATACTGGTTTTGGCATCCCCCGTCCCAAGCCTATTACGCCAAAAGAATTTAAAAGCAATATTAAACCAGTATTTAAGGATAACTACAAATTTTACCTGGAAATGGGTGCTTTGCCCAATTTCAAAAAGAAATACATGGGCGATTCTATCAAATTCTGGAACGATTTAATGTCGCACCCTAATTATGATGAGTTTTGGAAAGCAATGAACATCCGCCCGCACTTAGTTAACATTAAACCAGCTACCATGACTGTCGGAGGTTTTTTTGACGCCGAAGATTGCTTTGGTGCCTTGCATGTGTATGATGCACTGGAAAAACAAAACCCGCAAAGTCATAAAAACATGCTGGTTATGGGCCCATGGTTCCACGGCGGATGGGAAAGCAAAGATGCTACGCTTTTTGCCGATCAGAATTTCGGGTCAAATACGGCCGAGTGGTTCCGCGAAAACATCGAGCTTCCGTTTTTCAATTACTATTTGAAAGATGAAGGCAAAATGGAATTACCCGAGGCCAGCATATTCATAACCGGCAGCAACCAATGGAAAAAGTTTGAAACATGGCCGCCAAAAAACACCACCGAAAAAACGCTTTATTTTCAGCCTGATGGAAAACTATCGTTCACTGCCCCATCGGCAGCTGATAGTTTTGACGAATATGTAAGTGATCCGAATGCACCCGTACCTTACCAGGACGGCATTCAAAAAGGCCGTACCCGCGAATATATGCTGGACGACCAACGTTTTGCCGGCCGCAGGCCTGATGTTAAGGTTTACCAAACAGATACCCTTACAGAAGACATGACCCTGACAGGCCCTGTAATAGCCGATCTGTTTGCATCAACAACCGGTACCGATGCTGACTATGTAGTAAAGCTGATTGATGTTTTCCCCGATGATTACCCAAATGCAAACCCCAACCCTAAAAATGTAACCCTTGCCGGTTACCAGATGCTTATCCGTGGCGAAGTGTTCAGGGGCCGTTTCCGTAATTCATTTGAAAAACCGGAAGCATTTGTTCCTGGTAAAGTTACCGAAGTAAAATATGCGCTGCCCGATGTTGGCCACACCTTCAGGAAAGGTCATCGCATTATGATCCAGGTACAAAACTCCTGGTTCCCGCTGGTTGACCGCAATCCCCAAAAGTTTGTAGATATATACCAGGCCACCGATGCCGATTTCCAGAAAGCAACCCACCGTATTTACCACGATGCGCAAAACAAATCGTCGGTAAAGGTTACCGTATTGGAAAATTAACAATTTAAAATTTAACAACCAGGAAAAGGGTTAGCGAGGCAAATCGTTAACCCTTTTTTATTGAGCAAAAGTTTTAACCAATACAGCTTAGCTGTCTTTATCTCACCCCCTATCTATAGCAATTGCTGTCCTCCTTTTCTTCCTGTCTTGATACTAAGTGCTTGATACTAAAATAAATTTCATTTAAAATTTGGAGTTTTAACGAATCTGTATTATTATTGCAGTGTACTAATATAGTAGTACACTAAATTAAACTGCATGATTAGCATTAACCACCTAAACTTTGGGTACCAAAAAAATCAATTGGTACTTAACAACCTTAACCTACGCATAAAGCCGGGACATATTTATGGGCTGCTTGGGCGCAACGGCGCAGGCAAATCCAGCTTGCTGCATAATATTTGCGGGCTTTTGTTTCCGCTAAGCGGCTCCTGCGATGTGGCCGGTCAAAACCCGGCACAGCGGTCGCCTGAGTTTTTGCAGCAGGTTTACCTCCTACCTGAGGAAATTTATCTACCCAATGTATCTATCAAAAAGTACCTCAGTATTTATGCTCCCTTCTACCCTGCGTTTGACCATGATATGTTTTACCGCTTTTTAACTGAGTTTGAAATTCCGCAGGAAAACAAACTACATCGCATGAGCTATGGGCAGAAAAAGAAAGTGTTAATAAGCTTCGCGCTGGCCACCCAGGCAAAGGTATTGCTGATGGACGAGCCAACTAATGGCCTGGATATTCCATCCAAAAAGCAATTTCGCAAAATTATTGCCGGCGTAATTAAGGATGATCAGCTCATCATCATCAGTACCCACCAGGTAAAAGACCTGGATAGCCTGATTGACTATGTAATGATACTGGAAGACCAGCAAATTATCCTCAACCAGCCTGTAGAAAATATAACCGATAAACTTGCCTTTAAGCAGGTAATGAGTCTTGACGACGTTGCCAGCCCCATTTACAGCGAGGGTGCCTTAAAAGGCTACGCCGTGGTAGCCATTAACCATAAAAAAGAAAACTCAAGGTTGGATATGGAGATGTTTTTTAACGCTGTACTTACCGAAAAACAACAGGTGCTTTCACAATTTAACTAAAAAAACACATGCAAGTTTCTATACACAGAATTTGGTTGCTGGTACGCAAGCAATGGGCCGAAAATCAGCAACTGTACATATTGGGTATGCTGGCTATGGCAGGGATCATTGCCGGCCTTACCATATACAATATATCATCGTTTGAAGGCTTTGACAAGCGCTCTCAGAAAAACCTGTTTTTTTTAAGTATGATAGTAGCCGGAAGCATTTTTGCCACCACTATTTTAAGTCAGTTTAATACTAGACATGCCGGCATCCAGGCTTTAATGCTCCCCGCATCGGCGTTTGAAAAATTTGTTGTGGCCGCAATATATAGCATCATTGTTTTCCCGGTTTGTTTTGTTGCCATAATATACCCTTTAATAGCCATTGGCCATTATATTGACCGGGAACTGGTTGGCAGTAACAACTTACTGTACACCGCGAATTGGGATCAGGAAGAATTGATATTTCTTTTCATATTCCTGATACTTCAAAGTGTGGCACTATTTTGCTCGGTGTTGTTTAAGCGCTACGTATTTATAAAATCGGCGATATTGGTAATTGTTGTATTTTTTGGGGTGATAATTTTAAATCCTTTGGTAGCCAGGCGGATAGTAACTGTAGATACCGGAAAACCTGTTATTGCCAACATCAGCGAAACCTATTACGATGTAAACCACAATATTGTAGGGCATAAAGAAGTAAAAGAATCCACCTGGACACGAATTCGCTCTGCAATGCCCTATTCCGAAATGGAGATTAACAACTGGTTTGTGAAGAAAAAGCACAACAGTGTTAATTATATATCATACAACATGGAAGTACGTAATAAATACAACGCAGTATTTTACGCCCTGCTTGTGATAAGCATACCTTTTTTATGGTTAATAACCTGGTTTAGGCTTAAAGAAAAAGAATTGTAACCCTCAAAGGTAAAAACCATGGATTTTAACAATACACAAGCCATATACCTACAAATAGCAGATTATGTGTGCGACAAAATACAGCTAAAGGTGTGGCAGGAGGATGAAAAAATACCTTCAGTACGTGAGCTTGCCGTTATGCTGGAGGTTAACCCCAATACAGTAATGCGATCATATGAGCACCTGCAAACCCAGGAAATAATTTACACCAAACGTGGCATGGGCTATTTTGTACAGGCCAACGCCGCAAAAAACATCCTGAAAACAAGGCGAGACCAGTTTATGGACGAAGAATTGCCCCTCTTGTTTAAAAAAATGCAGATGCTTGGCATCCCTGGAAACGATTTGCAAAGCAGGTACCAGGAGTTTATGAATAAACCTAACAGCTAAACCTTAATATGAATTTATGAAAACCAGCACAAAATTAATCATCATACTTTTTACCTGTATCCCGGTATCATTACTGGCCTACAATCTGCTCCTTAAAGCCCAGTATAACAAGGGCAACTTTAACCGCGACCTTTATCCACAGGATAACAGCGTATTTGTTACCAAGCCTGTTTCGCCAGCGTTTAAACATATTGTGATAGATGGATCATTGAAGATGAAAGAAACAGGCGGGTTTGAACAGTGGATGGCCCGGATCTGGATAGGTAAAAACAACAAAGCAACACAGCCCGGCGGCAACGCGGTGACGGTGAACAGCGAATTAAAGGAAAACCTTGAAACATTAGTAAAAAACGACACGCTGTTTATCGCCTTCCGGGTAAGAGACAAATTTGATAACAACGCCAGGAACTGGAATGATGAGGGTGATATCGTAAAGATTTTTGCAGACGATATTCAATCTGTCGACATTAAATTCGCTTTCGTAACTATAGCCGGCAACCTAAACAATGCCGATTCTTTAAAACTGCATGTTGCTGATGGCAGTCATTATGATGTAAACAACCTGTCGGTTAAAAAATTGGATGTGGTGGCGGCCGACAGCTCATATGTAAGCATTACAAAAAGCAATCGTATTAACATGCTTAACTACTCGCTACTGGGCAAAAGCAGCCTTAAAGTTGATGAAAAGCCCGCCGGACAGTTCCATCCCGGTCGGCTTGATAGTACGGCTAAAATTCAACTTACTGGCAGGGCAACTTATATGCAAAGCCAGCTGCATTGAATTTTGAACGTTATAATCGCCTAAGTCATGATCAGATCAGTAAACTTTTGGATTGGGGCTATCTTACTGGCATTCGTGCCCTTGTTATTAATCGATATCGGAACGCATTACCTTGCCTGGCAAACAGAAGTGAGAGAACAGGTTATTTACGCAGCGCAGGACGTTTACAGTTTTAGCAAGCAGGATAAAGCGGCAATTTAGATAAAGCATTTGAGCGTAACCAGGCTTTAACATTCCTTATCGCATTTAAAGCTTCTTTTTGCCTGTTGTTCCTAATTGCTGGTATTTATATGCTCAGCAAGTTCTTAAAGACCAATAAAACAGGCTTTCTTAAATCATTAGTGCACATAGTTAGCCTGGCAATTGTGTTTTTGGGTTTAAAGCTTTGGGGAGTGATGGCATTGAATACACCACAGGATGTCAAATTTATTAATATTAACAAAGGCAACGTCTCGTTTAAAAAATTGATAGCCGATAATTTTAAAGGCAAAGTGGTGTATGTTGATTTTTGGGGCACAACCTGCGGCCCCTGCCTGGCCGAGTTTGAAAACTTTACCCACCCCTTAAAATTGAGATACAAAACAAACGCCAACATAGCTTACCTGTATATATCACGGGGTAACCGGTATTTGTGGAAACAACAGATAGAAAAATATAAAATAGACGGCAGCCATATTTTCCTTAACGATAAAGCGTATGACAACTTATATCACAACTCGCTTGGCAACGATACAGCAATGGTTTATATGCCCCGTTACCTTATTACCAATAAAGCGGGCAGCGTAGTTATCAACGCTGCCAAAAGCCCGAGTGATAAACAACAGTTGTACGGGCAATTGGATATGTATTTAAATCAACAATAACAACCTACCCATATAAAACAAAAAAGATGGGTAGCCTAATGCTATCCATCTTCTGTTTACAACTAAATGTAATGCTTAATTATTTCGCAACTTTTTTAGCTGGGATCAAAGGAACGATGATAACTGCTAAAAACAGGGCAACTTCTAATACGATTAACATGATTTTAATTTTTTAATGATTATTAAATTATTGATGGGGTTTGATACCTAATTATTTCGCAACTTTTTTAGCTGGAATTAACGGTAATACAATAACTGCTAAAAATGCTGCAACTTCTAATACGATTAACATAGTTTTAATTTTTTAAGTGATTTATATATTATTAATAGCTCCAGGAAGCATATTGTTAATCGCATAAATCCCTAATTTATATGGGCTTAAGTGATAAACATTTTCGGTTTCCTGAACAGTAATCGACTAAAAACATGCCATAAAAACTCCCGGGGTTTTGAGCGTTAAAAAGCAAAAAAATAAAATTGCCGTATTTTAAAATTCATAAAACTTGAAGGGCTATTTCGAAAAATAAAAAGATGGTTTAAGGAGCAATAAAAAAATAAACTCTTGTTTTTCAGAAGTAAAATTTCCGATCACCAGAAATCAATAAAATTATGTCATAAAAACCTGACATAACTAAAAATCGATGTGTTTCAGCTAAAAAAAAAGAAAAATATGCTCCAAAAAGGGCTTTGACCGAAAAAATGCTACCTCATTTGTTGTTTCAATAAAAAAACAATGCTATTAACTGTCTGTTTTCATCCCCTTAGCCTTTTGATATTTTTTTTGCCAATTTGTCACACAGCATGACACAACCCGAGTGTACTGACAAAAAATCCTGAAAAATCTACCAAAAACCTGCCAAACAAAGCAACAAGATCCCAAATCGAGGTTAAATTTCTTAATCACAGGTATGCCAAACTGTTTTTATCCAGGTGTGCCAATAATCAAACAATTTGGTTAAATTGAGGGTTGATTTAATAGTTTAACCATTTACCTAAACATGAAGAAAACACTACTGCTTTTGAGCCTTCAGCTTTCGCTCTCATTTTTTGCTTCGGCCCAGGATATTAAAGGCAACTATGCCATCAAAAACGTACAAACTGGTATGCTATTACGGGTGAAGGATGCCGGATCAAAAAATGGCACACCGTTGGTTGCCTACTATCCCGAGAATTGGAAATGCATGACCTGGAATTTTAAAAATACCGGCGAAAATAGCTACCAGCTACAAAACTTACTCACTAACAAAACTTTTCAACCGGTTACAAAGGCAGATATCAATGTAGCATTTGAAGAGCAACCCCTGGTTGATGCTTCGCCTAACCAGCAATATGAATTTATTGGCGTAAAAAAAGATACTTATCTTATTAAATTGAAAGGTACTGATTTATACCTAACGCCGGCCGATATTAAGGGTAAAGTAAACTCGGCCATTATCCTGGCATCAAAAAGAAATACCCCCGAACAGTTATGGACAATATATGAACAGTCTCCCACGATGTAGTCACTTTTATTAACCTTGATAAAATGAAAAAAGGATTGCTGATTATCTGTATTGCTTGCTTTACATTAAGCGCATTTATATACAATGAAGGGCAATTACCTCAGGTAAGCCCTCCCGCAGGTTATAAAGTGGATACACTGGCAACGAACCTTGTGGTGCCCTGGCAAATTGTTTTTTTGCCAGATAATAGTATGCTGTTTACCGAGCGCCCCGGCTGTGTGCGCATTTATCGCAATGGTAAATTATTGGCAAAACCGGCTTTTATTATCCCCGGTATACCCTTAAGGAATAAATCGGGGTTATTGGGTATGTGTATCCATCCCGATTTTACCAGCAACCGTTATATTTATATCGCTAACGATTATCTTGAGGAGAATAAGATGCGTTTAGCCATCACCCGCTATATTTTCAAAAACGACACCCTTACTAATCCTTTTAACATATTAAAGGGAATCCCGGCCAATCAAAATCATACAGGCTGTCGCCTTGTATTCGGACCTGATAAAAAACTATGGATAACCACCGGAGATGCCGACCAACCAGCCTTAGCACAGGATTTAAAGGCCTACAACGGCAAAATTTTGCGGGTTAACGATGATGGCAGCATCCCATCCGACAATCCTTTTTATAACAACGATACTGCCCGTAAAGAAATTTGGACCTACGGACACCGCAATACCCAGGGCCTAGCCTTTGAACCAGGAACCGGCGCACTGTTCAACTCAGAGCATGGGCCTACCGGAGGGGATGAAATTAACATCATAAAAAAGGGCGAAAATTACGGATGGCCTGTAATACACCACCGCGATACTAAAATTGGCATGAATACCCCGTTAGCCGAGTACACACCATCAATCGGCCCTGGCGAGGCTATGTTTTATTCGGGCAAAGCATTTCCGCAATTGCAAGGTTACCTGCTGGTTGCTTGTTTAAGAGGTGAGCAAATTTTAAAAATACAACTTGACCATGATAAAATTACCGCGCAGGAAGTATTGCTGAAACAACAGTATGGCCGTGTCCGGTCGTTAGTGACAGGGCCCGATGGTTACATCTACTTCTCCACTTCCCAAATCGACCCGGCAGAAGGCAGTCCGCGCCCCAATTATGATATGATATTGCGGCTAAGGCCATCAGGCAGCAGCGATAAACCGTTGTTATCCCAAAAGCTTATTGAAAATAAGCCCATCCTGAAATCAACACAAAAACAAACCGCGGGGATAATGTTTCATCAACTATGTGCCAGTTGCCATGGCGATAATTTACAGGGAACCAATAAAACACAAAACCTGCTTGCCGGCAAATTTAAATATGGATCAACTAAAGCATCCATTATCAAAAATATAACAAATGGCATTACAGACCAGGGCATGCCTGCATGGAACGGCGCTATAAGTAAGGGTGATATCAACTAGATTGCGAATTACATATATAAAAAAACCAGGATGAGTATAAAACATAAATAATATGATGGTTTTAAACAAAGTATTGTTTGCATTAACGCTTTATTATATTTTTGAGATATGAAGCATATATCTATCCTGGTACCCAAAGGCGCTATATTAGGCAGCCTTGAAGGTTCGCGCCAGTTATTTACCCAGGTGAACCAGTTTTTTTTATCAATGGGAAAAGACCCTGTTTTTAAAGTTGAGCTTGTTGGCCTGCAAAAAGAAACGCCAATCAGTGGTGGTTGTTTTACTGTAAATTCGCATCTTTTGATCTCGGATGTTAAAAAAACAGACCTGATCATCATCCCTGCACTTGATGGCGAGATAACGAGCGCTATCGAAAAAAATAAAGAATTTATCCCCTGGATAACTGATCAATATAAAAACGGCGCCGAAATTGCCAGTTTATGTATGGGAGCGTTCCTGTTGGCGTCAACCGGCTTGCTGAAAGGTAAAAGCTGTGCTACCCATTGGATGGCTGCCAACCAGTTCCGTACCATGTTCCCCGATGTAAACCTGGTTACCGAGAAAATTATTACCGACGAGCAGGGCATTTATTCAAGCGGCGGCGCATTCTCATACCTTAACCTGATTTTATACCTGATTGAAAAGTTTGCCGGCCGGGATATGGCCATTTTAAGTTCAAAGGTATTTGCTATCGAAATGGAGCGTACCAACCAATCGTCATTTATTATTTTCCAGGGACAAAAAGACCATTCGGATGACCCGATAAAAAAAGCACAGGAATTTATCGAGAAAAATTACTCAGAAAAAATAAGCGTCGAACAACTGGCATCTATGTTTGCCTTAGGTAGGCGCAACCTGGAACGCCGGTTTAAAAAAGCCACCTCCAACACCGTTGCCGAATATATTCAACGTGTAAAAATAGAAGCAGCTAAAGTGAGTCTTGAAACATCCCGCGATAATGTAAACGAGGTAATGTATAACGTTGGCTACACCGATAATAAAGCCTTCCGTAATACATTTAAACGTATTACCGGGCTGTCTCCAATGGATTACAGGAATAAATATCAGCGCGAATATTTGAACTGATTAATTGCCCCTTTATGCGTTGTTGTGAAGTATCCAAATGTTGCTGCCCCATTTAAATCCCGGTTATAAACCCGATCGTTTAAAAAACTGCTGAATAGTATCGGGCTTAGTCATTAAAAGTGTCTGGATCCCCAGCTTTTGGGCACCCTCCAAATGCTGCGGACTATCATCTATAAAAAGCGTCTCGGCTGGGTTTAGGCTATTTTCATCCAATACCATCTTGAATATCCTGGCTTCGGGCTTACGTTTGCCGGTGAGATGCGAGTAATACGCTTTTTCGAAAAGGTGATCGTTGCCATCAAACCCAAAATCATCTTTCAAGTATTCCATAATGTGATCATAATGGATAGCGTTGATGTTACTCAATAAAAATGTGCGGTATTTTTTTTTCAAATCGAGCAATAATTCGTGGTTTCCGGGCTCAATTCCGAGCAACATACTGTTCCACGCGTCGTTTATTTGGCTATCTGTGAGGCCATGATTGCCCGATTTTTGCCTGATATAGTCCCTAAACTCCCCGGCAGACACCTCTCCCCTATCAAATTTATCAAAAATTTCGTCCTGTTGTTTATGACCAAAAAACTCAGATGCATTACTGATACCCAACTGGTTCCAGCCTTGCTGAGCCAGCCTGAAATCGATATTAAAGATGACATTACCGTAGTCGAAGATGATATTTTTGATATTTTGCATAAAGGGTTTTGTAAATTGACTGCAAATATGTAAAATTGCACCCGTTAAATAAACACAAATAACCGCGCCTATAGCTCAGTCGGTTAGAGTAGAAGACTCATAATCTTTTGGTCCCTGGTTCGAGCCCAGGTGGGCGCACAAAATGGCATTTCTGCCAGTGTAAAAACCCTCTAAGTCGTTGATTTAGAGGGTTTTTTATTTTATTCGAATCCTTTTCAGTCCTTACGAATGCACATGGTAGAACACCAATCCGGCGACCTGAAATTAGTTTTTAGATTTAGGTCGCTCAAACGTGTTAATGGACTGTAGTACAGTATTTTAAGTGAGTTAAAAAAGATCCGAAAGGACTCAGAAATACTGCAATTCTAAATTCCTGCGGCGACCTGCGAGCGACCTGAAAAAGACGATTTCAGGGTGTAATTAATCATTTTATTCATTTAAAACTGTTAAAAGATGAAAACATCGCAGTCATTTGGTGTGCATTTTACCATCAAAAAAGAGAAAGCAAAGGACGGGGTTACGAATGTTTACGTCGCCGTCGTTATCAACAAGGAAAAGGCACTTTTCGCCTTAAAGCATTATGTAAAGGTCGATAGTTGGGACAAAGGACGCGGCGGTCTGAAGCTCAAAGTTCCCGAAGCGAAAGAGACCAATGCCTACCTGGAACAGGTCAAATTCACGATCACTACTTATTACCAGCAATTACAGATCGCAGGCAAGGAAGTTACCCCGCAATTACTCAAATCCATGTTCCTCGGTGAACAAACAGAGGAAACGTATTCCCTCAGCAAACTGATGGATTATCACAATGAGACCGCCTCTGCGGCTCTGACCTGGAGTACGCTGAAACATTATGCAGTAACCCGCCGGTATTTAGAAAAGTTCCTGAAAGAAAAGCGGAACACAACGGACGTTAAGATCCATGAGATCGACTATAAGTTCATCATAGATTTTGAGACCTATCTCAGGAACCATAAACCCAAGGACCATCAGAAGCCATTAAACAACAACGGCGTGATGAAACACCTGATCCGCCTGCGTAAAATGACGACACTGGCACTGAAACTGACCTGGATATCCCGTGATCCTTTCAAGAACTACAAGTTCCGCTATAAAAAGGTTGAAACCGCTTTTCTGACAAATGCAGAACTAACGGCGATTAATGATCATGAGTTTGGTGCGGATAGTCTTAACATGATCAAGGACTTCTTCTTCTTTTCCTGCTATACAGGCCTTTCATTCGTTGACCTGATGAATCTTAAAGAGAACAATGTGGTAACCGGCGAAGATGGTGACAAATGGTTAAAGCTGTTCCGTCAAAAAAGTAACGAACCTACGAACATACCTATACTCGGGCCAGCCCGGTCGATCATGGATAAATACAAGGATAATCCCCGCTCAATCGCAGGTGGAACGGTATTTCCGACCATGAGTAACCAAAAAGTGAATAGCTATCTTAAAGAGATCGCTAAGATGGTCGGTGTAAAAAAGACATTGACCTTTGGCGTTGCCAGGCACACTTTCGCTACGACGATCACGCTTTCCAATAATGTTCCTATAGAAACGGTCAGCAAAATGATGGGACATACCAAGATCGCGACCACTCAGATATATGCCCGCGTGTTGTTGAAAAAGATCAGCGAAGACATGAATGTGCTTAGGGAAAAACTCGAACCGGAAGCACCTAAACGCAAAGCAGGCCGTAAAGGACGCATAGGAACTACACTTAAACGTGTAAGCAAATGAGGTCCGCTGAAGTAAATCCACTTTTCATGTCAGTCAAGGCACTGATCGAAGAGTCTCGCAGCCAAGTTGTCCGCAATGTGAATACGGTGATGATCCACACCTATTTCCATATTGGCAAGATGATCGTTCATGAACAGCAAAACGGTAATGAACGTGCAGAGTATGCGGAGGAAATTGTCGCAGCTTTGAGCAGATCCCTTAGCGCCGAATACGGTAAAGGTTACTCCAAACGCAACCTGGATTATTTCAAACAATTCTATTTGTTATACCGCGACCGAATTGTGCAATCACCGATTGCACAATCTGAATCCGGCGAAATTCCGAAATCACTGATTTCGTTTTCTGAGCATTTCAAAGTAAGCTGGACACAATACATACAGCTTATGCGCATCAACGATGTTAGCGAGCGGGAATTTTATGAAAAAGAGGCAGTCTCCAATAATTGGTCGGTCCGCGAACTACAGCGTCAGTATAATTCGTCTTTCTATGAGCGACTTGCATTGAGCAGTGATAAAAAAGGCATGCAGGAAGAGGCCCGGAAAGGACAATTGACAGAGACGCCGGTCAATACTTTAAAAAGCCCGTTCGTACTGGAATTCCTGGATTTGAAGGAAGACAGCGGCTATTCCGAGAACGAACTGGAAACAGCCATCATCAACAAACTCGAACATTTTATGCTGGAGTTAGGCAAAGGGTTTTTGTTTGAAGGCCGTCAACGGCGGATAAGTTTAGACGGCGATCACTTTTGGGTCGATCTTGTATTCTACAACCGAATATTAAAATGCTTTGTACTTATCGACCTGAAGATTGGCAGATTAACGCATCAGGATATCGGGCAAATGCAGATGTATGTGAACTATTACGACCGTAAAGTTAAAACTAACGACGAACGGCCGACCCTGGGCATCATACTTTGCAGAGCGGACAACAGATCAGTTGTGGAATTTACCTTACCGCTCGACAATGAACAGATATTCAGTAAAGAATACAAATTATATCTGCCAAGTAAAGAGGAACTTAAAAAACAAATAGATCTGCTATGAAAACAGTTTTGAAATACAAAGTCATCAGGGACAGAAGACAATATAATTCGTATTGCGACACGCTTCAAAGGTTGTTAGCTTCCGGAACCGTTCCGGCTATTCAGGACGAGATCGATCTGCTCACACTGCTGATCGAAAGCTATGATAAGCAACAGCAAGTTCCCGGCGACCATGACCCGATCACGTTGCTACGGTCATTTATGGACGACCATCAGTTAGCGCCGGATCAACTGGCAGCGATACTCAATATTAGCGATGGGCATGTGTCAGCTATTCTTAATCATGAAAGGAGTTTGTCCAAAGTGTTGGCACGAAAGCTTGCAAAGCATTTTAAGGTCCGGCCGGAAGCTTTTAACTCTTCTTACTCACTAAATAAAGATCAATAATATGAAAACCCAACAAGCAATAGATGAGTCCGGTGCCCTGATCCTTCATGCCCGTTTAGCCCAGGATAAATTCGGTATTGCCAGATCTATATACCAAAGGCAGAAAATGACATTGGAAATGTTTCCGCCCCTGTCCTGCGGACCATAGTCGAAAAAGATCCGGGAGGCCAGTTTTATATCGGATTTGAAGTTTAATTCTCCCAGTATCACAAATTGTGTCTCCTTAAATAACAATGAGGTTGCAAGTTGCGACCTCATTGTTATCGAAGAATCGCTGAAATAAGATGACAAAAATTTTCTTTACTCCGACACTATTATGAATACGTTCGTGCCTGGTTAGGAGAGTAAAGTCCCGCAAGTCAGCAGGGCTTTTTATTTGCCCTCAGAAAGTGACTAAAAGATAGTGACACAATCAATTGTAAGGTAATTAAAATAAAAGGTATATACTTAACCTCTAACTTGCTTTAATAAAGACGTCGAACATTGGTTTAACCGTAAAACTACTCGATACTTCACCATTTTTTATTGGTCCTCTTTAATAATTTTGTAGCAGAATAAAAAAACGAATGATGGGTAAGCTTCCTGATGTTTATATTTCCCGTAAGGCCGAGATCGTGGCACAGTTCAAAGATGTTCTGGAGAACCATATGAATGATTTTATGGCCGGCCGCGTCAATAAGATGTATGAACTTAAGGAAATTGCTGATATTATCTGCCTGCATCCCGGCCACTTGAGCAAGGTGATCAAACTGGAAACCGGCCATCACGCCTGTCACTTCTATGAGCAACGGATACTACAAGAAGCCAAAAGGTTATTGATCGATACAGCTTTACCCATCAAAATTATTGCCCACACCTTGGACTACGACGTTTCCAATTTTACCAAGTTCTTTAAAAGGTTCTCGGGTATGACACCATCACAATTCAGGAAAACATTAGAGAACACGATTTAGATTTAAAAAAATGAGAAACAAAAAAGTTATTATCGGAGCGGGAACAGAAAGCCCTCTAACCGCCTGTAAACCAGGTTACGGAACTATGCGTTTAACGGGTGAAGACTTTTATGGAGAACCACGTGATCGTGACGGGTCTATTGCACTCTTGAGGAAAGCTGTGGAATTGGGTGTTAACTTTTTCGATACCGCAGATTTTTACGGGCCGAATGTAACCAACAGGTTACTGGCAGAAGCCTTATATCCTTATCCTGCTGACGTCATTATTGCCACTAAGGTTGGTGCAAGAAGAGGATCTGACAAAAGCTGGCTGCCCTATGGCAAGCCTGATGAATTGAGAATCAGTATAGAAAATAACCTTAGAGAATTAAAACTGGAACAACTTGCTTTGGTGCATTATGGTAAAGCAGGGACCAGTGGAGACGAGTATGAAGAGGGCTTGGGAACCATGATGGCCCTGCAAAAAGAAGGAAAGATTCTGCATTTAGGGATTAGCAACGCATCAGTTGATCAATTTAACAGCGCGATTAAAATGGGTAAAATTGCCAGCGTAGAGAATATGTATAGCTATACGCAACGTACTACTGATCCAAACAGTCCTTATGGGTTTCAGGGAGGTGAAGTACTGCCTTTGTGCGAAGAAAATCAAATTCCTTTTATTCCTTTCTTTTCATTACAAACGTCATTGCCAACAGCGCAAAACAAAATGAAACAATTAGCGGATACCAAAGGTGTTACTGTTGCTCAACTCAACATCGCCTGGCTGCTTCATAAATCTGCGTGGATATTACCAATTCCCGGTACTACCTCTATTCAACATCTGGAAGAAAATATAAATGCAGCTGATATTGAGCTATCGGAAGATGAACTAGATTTTTTAGGTTAATTCTCAAAGCTTAATGTATGCTGTAATTGATAGTCTGCATAAGCTCTTAAGTTAACATTTGGCTATCTTATAAAAACCCCGGGCATTAAAGCTGGGTTTTTTTATTGAACGTATTTGATCCATAAGACCATTTGGAATTCTGTTCATAATCGGTGAACTTAACGCTTACAATGAACTTCCATCGTTCATTTATAGTCTTTTTTAATCCTTTCGGATGTTTATAGCCTGAAAAAGACCACCATGTATTCCAAGGTTGTCAAATAAACAACCATTTCCTTTCAAATTTTGCAGTTCAATAAATTTTAAAGTTATGGACAAAGCAAATGAACAAAGAAAGACCATGGGCGTGGTTGCCAATAGGAACCAGATACTCACCCTTGGTGACCTCGTAGAATTTAAAGAAGATATGCTTCAGGAGGTCAAACGCATTATGAAAGAATGCGTTAGCGGCTCGCCCGGCAAAAAGTGGCTTAAATCTGCTGAAGTGAAAAAACTGCTCGGCATCTCTCATGGCTTCCTGCAATCACTTCGCGACAGCGGCGTGCTGCCTTTTACCAAAATAGGCGGCTCGATCTATTATGATTATGAGGACATCACTTTTATGATGTCTGCCAACAAAAGTGCCTGACGTTTAACCGGCCGGGCCTGCTCCAGTGTCCGGCCATAATCTAACCATCTATGTTATTCCCAGCTATAAAACGTAAAGCAAAACGCATACCTGCCGGTTGCAGGACAAAACCTAAACCGGAACCGATCCGTCAAAGAGGTTTCGGCACCGAAATGCCGCCGCAAAAGATTTTGGTCGAGATCTATTTTGATCAAAAAGAACTGTTCGCGCAGGCAGATGCATTTTTCGATCACTACGAAAACGCGCAGTGGCGCAGCCCCAAAGGTACACCTTACCGGAATTGGAAATTACTGGCCGGAGAATGGATTTTTAATTATCACCAAGAAAAGAAATTGGAAAAACGGCAGCGCGAGAACGCGCTGCTATAAGGCTAGAAAACTAACAATCTATCATTATATATCAATAGCAAAAATCATTATGGGAAAGATCATCACCATTGCCCACCAAAAAGGTGGCGTAGGTAAAAGCACTTTAGCAATCAACCTGGCCTTATGTTTTCAGGACCAGTTATCGGTGGCACTTGTAGATACCGATCTTCAGGGCAGCCTTTATCATATCCGCGAAGATTTCCCGGATATAGCGATCATCGGCGCGGATAAATTGGAAGATATCCAAAAGCTGTCATATGACCTCATTATCGTTGATACGCCTCCTTATCTTTCTAACCGCTTACCGCAATTGTTCCGCTATTCAGATTTTATTCTCGTACCGACCAAGGCCGGTTTTTTCGATGTGATGGCCATCTTTCAACTGGCAAAGGGGGCCTTTTTGAGTGGGCCAAAAGGGGTCATTTTGGTGTGTTTTATCCAGCCATCCGCTCTACCCTGGAACTGATCAGGGAAGCCCAGCAGCAATCTCCCCACGTCAAAGCGGGTATCGTTTTCAATATGGTAAAACCGAGATCTGGGATTACCCGCGAGGTCGCCGAACTGCTGCAAAGCATGGGTTTGCCATTGCTTAAAACAAGAGTTTATGACCGGGTAAGTATCGCTCGCTCGTCAATGACCGGAGGTATCTTAAACGGCACGGACAAGCGCGCCAAAGAAGAGATCATGGCCTTGACAGAAGAAGTAGTTGAATGTATCAGCGGCGACTAGCATGATAGCTTTTTATTTCTATAGGAAGCTAGCATTATCGCATCCTACCATAATAGCATGATAACAATAATTGATAGTGATGTGGGTTGATAGCAAACTAGCATCAGTTGATAGCAATGTAGCATGATAGCAGGTTCATATGAAATTGATAGTTAACTATCTTAATAGCGAATGGAAAATTACAAGAACAAACTAGGTAACCTGGCCGACAAACTTAAAAAGGAACAGCCAAGGACGCCCATTCAGGAAGTGATGCCGGTGAAGGTTGAAGCAGCCCCAAAGGAGCCTGAGGTACAATTCAACAACCGGATACCCAAGGGGCTTTTGAAGCGGCTCAAGACATTTGGACTGGAGTATGAGGAATCCCTTAAAGATATCAATATACAGGCCCTTGAACTTTATCTATGCCACAAGTCGAAGCAGGAAGAAACAACTAAAAATGCCGATTAAAACACTGATAACAGGATAAGACCGCCCGCTTCGCAGCAGTCAGCAAGATGTACAATTGTGTCACAATTGAATCTTGCCCCGGCCTCCGCTGTCGGCCACGGTCCAGGCAAAAATCCTCCGAAGTCAGATTTTTAAAAAATAACAATATGAGTGTACAGGAAGATAACAGGTCAAGGTGGTACAATATCCGGTTGAAACCTGACGAGTACCGATTGCTGAACGGCAGGTTCCAAAAGACCCAATTCAGAAAGTTGAGCGAGTATATGCGCAGCCTGCTTTTAGATAAGCCCATAACGGTCACCTATCGCGATAAAGCAATGGATGATGTGCTGGAAGAAATGATCCTGCTCAGGCAGGAACTCAACGCTATCGGCAACAATCTTAACCAGGCCATGCGGAGCATCAATAGCGCTCACGGAAATGCGGATACCAGGCTTTGGATGAATTTGATGAGCGTGGTCAATAGCAAACTGGAACCGGCAATCTTTCAGATCAAAGAACGGATGAATCAATACGCGGATATATGGTCGCAAAAATTAAGAGCGGCAAAAGCCTGATCGGCGCGCTCAACTATAATGAGAACAAAGTGAGACAGCAAAAAGCTACATTGATCGAGGCAGCCAAATACTTTAAAGACAAAGAAGATCTGTCTTTTAATGACAAGCTTTTCAGGTTAACCGACCTCGCGGGGATGAACCAGCGCTCAAAAACCAATACGGTACATATCTCATTGAATTTTCCGAACGGTGAAAATTTGGCGGATGAAACCTTGCGGGAGATCGTTAAAGATTATCTGCATGGTGTCGGTTTTGCAACGCAGCCCTATTTAGTTTACCGGCACGAAGATGCAGGTCATCCGCACATCCATATCGTCACTACCAATATTAAACGGGATGGTGAGCGGATCAGCCTGCATTATCTGGGACAAAACGAATCGGAAAAAACACGCAAGGCTATCGAAATCAAATATGGTCTGACCAGAGCCGAAGATCAAGCTAAACAAAAACCCAACCTCAAAGCGGATATAGCGGCAGCGGAGTATGGCAAAGCTGAAACCAAGCGCACGATCACCAATATCCTGGGCTTTACGCTGAGGGCCTACAAATTCACGAGTATTCCCGAACTCAACGCGGTTCTACAACAATACAATATTCAAGCCGACCGGGGTTCCAAAGACTCCCGGATGTATGCGCGTGAAGGATTGGTTTACTGGATACTCGACCGGCAAGGTAGCAAGGTCGGTGTACCAATCAAGGCGAGCACGATCTATGGTAAACCGACACTGAAAACACTGGAAGAAAAGTTCAGGCTTAATGAGCAATTGCGTAAGCCTTTCAAAGCAGGCCTTATTAAAATATTGGACGAGGTATTGGCAAAGCCTCAAACCAAAAGCAACTTTCAAAAAGCGCTAAGAGCAAAAGGCATCCAGTGTATTTTACGCCAAAACGAAGAAGGCCGCATTTATGGCGTAACATTTATCGACCAGAAAAATAAGGCGGTTTTTAACGGCAGTGATTTAGGTAAAACCTACAGTGCTAATCAACTCAGCGGGCAGTTACTTCCCGACCCATTAATCAAATCCAACGGCCAAAATCAAAGCACTTTCGGCCTGGATACATTCAATCAGGCATCAATCAGCGGTGACGAAATGCTTGATGTTTTATTCGCTGCCGAGCGTGAAGACCTGGCCGCCCTAAATAAATTCAAACGCAAAAAACGTAAAGGACTTAATCTCTAACATTATGCAAACCGGAGAAAACGAACAGGCATTGCGCAAGATCATTGATTTTACCAGGCTACTCAGCATCGCCATATTAATCATTCATTTTTATCTATCCTGTTATTCAGCATTTCAGGAACTGAAATTAACGCATAAGATTGTCGACCATATCCTGGTGCCGCTATCCAAAATGGCCGTATTCAAAACAGCTTTTATCGCCAAAGCCAGCGCGTTGTTATTGCTCATGGTATCGCTGGTCGGCAGCAAGGGCAAGCGCGATGAAAAGATCAGGCCGAAAACTATTGTTACTTATTGCTTTACTGGTTTACTATTGTATTTCATCAGCAGTTTGTTTTTAGCGCTACCCTATAGCTTGATAATCATAATGGTGCTTTATATAGCGACTACAGCCTTTGGTTATTTATTATTTATGACTGGTGGCGGCCTGCTCTTCCGGATGCTCAAACTCAAATTGGGCGGCGATATCTTCAATAAGGAAAATGAAACCTTTCCGCAGGAGGAACGGCTGCTAGAAAATGAGTACTCCATCAATTTGCCGACTAAGTACCAACTGAAAGGCAAGGAAAGGGACAGTTGGATTAACATTATAAATCCGTTCAGAGGTACTTTAGTTGGTGGCAGCCCTGGTGCCGGTAAATCTTATTTTGTGATCCGCCATATTATCACGCAGCATATTAGAAAAGGCTTTAGTATGCTGATCTATGATTTTAAATACGATGACCTTTCCCGCATCGCTTACAATACACTCAGAGAACATGGGGGTCGCTCGTTTTATGTCATCAACTTTGAGAAGATCATGCACCGCAGCAATCCGCTGGAACCCGATACGATGCTGGATATTACCGACGCAATGGAATCGGCCCGGACAATCATGATGGGTTTGAACCGGGAATGGATAAAAAAACAAGGTGATTTCTTTGTCGAATCGCCAATCAATTTCGTAACCGCGTTGATTTGGTTCTTGAAAAAGTATGATGGTGGCAGATACTGTACGCTGCCTCATGTTATCGAGCTATCATTAGTGGACTATAAAGACCTGTTTGCGGTGCTTAGCAGCGAACCGGAGATCGAGGTACTGATCAATCCTTTTATATCAGCCTGGAAAAACGAAGCTTTTGAACAATTGGAAGGTCAGATCGCCAGCGCTAAGATCAGCTTGGCACGCCTCTCTTCGCCGCAGCTTTATTACGTATTAAGCGGTAATGATTTCTCGCTTGATATCAATAACCCGAATGAACCGAAAGTAGTTTGCTTGGCGAATAACCCGCAAAAATCACAAGTTTACGGAGCCGTGTTATCTTTGTATATCAATCGTATCAATAAACTGGTTAACCGGAAGAATCAGCAGAAATGCAGCCTGATATTTGATGAATTTCCCACTATTTATTTCAACGGTATTGATAACCTGATCGCTACCGCCCGCTCTAATAAAGTCGCGGTCACTTTAGCTGTTCAGGATTATAGCCAGCTTAAAAAGGACTATGGACGGGAACAGGCTGAGGTAATTATGAACATAGTCGGCAATATTGTTTGTGGCCAGGTAACAGGTGATACTGCCAAACAACTTTCTGAACGCTTCGGCAAGATAAACCAACAAAAGGAAAGTATATCTATTAATAGTAGCGATACTTCTATTAGCCGGTCTACGCAATTAGATTATGCGATACCCGCCTCTAAAATTGCCGGCCTTTCGTCTGGTGAATTTGTCGGTATGGTTGCCGATGACCCTATCAATAAGATTGAGCTAAAAACCTTTCATTGTCAAATACAGAATGACCACGAAGCCATTTCCGAAGAAGAAAAAGGTTATCAAGAAATTCCGGGGGCAAGGCAAATAAGCCCTTCAACAATCATCCTGGCTTATCAGCGGATTAAAATAGAAATAACTCAGCTTATTGAAAATATGACTCAGGTTAATGACGATCTTTAAAGAGTTTATCATTTTTTTTAGGCTTGCGAGTAAACTATGAGGACGGGCCGATACAGTAGTAATTATTATAACTATCTTCACGCCAGCATCAATTACATTACTCATGCCTGAACTTGCACTTTCGGAAATCTTAGCAGCTTTAGGGGGCACATCTGCCATATCTATAGCCATATCAACTTATCTAAGCAAACTTGCATCAGACCGCCTAAATATCAAATGGAAGGCTAAAGCTGATCAGGACCTTGAACAATTTAAAGCGGATATGGCTAAGAATCAAGCCTTAATAACTAACATCTATACACAATACACCAATGGCTATCACCACGGCCAGGAAAGGAGGCTAAAAGGTATTGAAGTATTGTGGAATAACTTAAGGACTATGGTAGACTTTGTTGATACCCTTGCCTCATCAATTTATAATATTTTAACTAAAGAAGAAATTGAGAATTATTGGTCTCGTGAGTCTAATAATGCTCATTACCAATCGGAAAAGTTAAGGTATTCGGATTTAAAAATAGAAAATCTTGCGAATGGATTTTTTCCTTATGCTGCACCCGTTGAACAGGAACGGCCCTTTTTAGGAGAAAAGATATATCAGCATTATACCTATTACAAGGTTTTTTTAGGCAGGCTTAGCTACCTGATTATAAATGGTGCTGAGAAAAGAAAATTTATTCACTGGCACGACGACGTGGCCATCGTCGACATACTAAAAAGTGCGCTCACTTCGACGGAATTTAATTACGTTATTAGTTCGGAATTACGCAGTTATGAGTTGACAAAAAATATTATGGAGATCAAATTGATTGGGGCGATAAATGAGGTCATTTCTGGCCATGCGGCTACGGAGAGTGCACTGGATTTGGTTAAAAAATATGATGCTGCCAGGCAATCAATGCCTATATCTTAGCCCTTAAAATATCAATAAATTTGTTTTATGACATTATGTATTGCCTTCAGGCATTTCAACAGAGGTGATTATGACCAGAATTTTATTTTATCAGATAGCCGCCTCACGGTGGTAAGACGGACACAGCCTGACAGTACTGTTTCTTCTGAGCAAATTACCGAAAATGTAGAACGAGCATTTCCTTTATTACCTGAGAATGTCGAGATTGTTCATCAAAACGATTCAGGAATCAAAATACATGTGATCCACTATGAGAAAAAGTCTGGGCGCCGTGATATTACGATAACCGTTGCGGGTGCCGTCGCTCTGGGGATACTTAGCGCCATTCACTTGGAAGCAACCCTTAATGGGCTATATGGTAAGTATAGCTATGAACAGGTCTTAGACATCATCGAAGATCATTTGAACCGTTTTTGGCAGACAGCCTATGATCAGGACATCGAATATCTTATCATGTTAGCAGATGATGATGGTAAAACACATTTATGGAAAAAAGTCGGTGGCCGCGGAGGTATTAAGCCGCTCTCCGAAGTCATGGACGAAAATGGAATGCTACTTGGAGTTATAGGCGATCAGGCGGAGCTAGTAAGGCAACAGATATTTGGCGACGTGAATAAATTAACTTTGTTAAATCATGATCTGATATTAGAAGAAGCACTGGACATCGCCAGTGTCCGAGCTCTGYGCGCTGCCATTGAGAATAAGGATAATCCATTGGTAGGCGGCGGTATTCAAGCTGCTGTCATGAAGGGTACAGAAGGTTATTATATGACGGCCTCCTACAATGGGCGGTATTTTTTCCGGGGTGTTGAATTTGGCCCCACTCTACGCCAGGACAACGCTCCGCTTAAGCATCCGACCTGGCCTTATGACCTGGCTTATTACGATCCCGCAGTTTCTATCGAGACAGCTGCCGAGACTTATCATAAATGAACGGTTCCTTGAATTAAGAAAAAGGCCCGCCATATCTTACTTTCTAAATTAAAGGATATCAGGAAGAGCTTAACTTAGCGAGTTTTTCCGCCACCGCTTGCAGCAACCTGATATTGACTTTACCGGGATTTGTTTCGTTCATTGCCCGGTAGCCACCTTCTTCGTCCGGTTCAAAAGTAAAAGTAATATCTTCAATCAAAACGGCAATACGGTGTGTATACCCCCAGCGCTCGAAACAGGCTTTAAATTCATGTTCGGTTCCCTGGTAAATGACCGGTATGACAAAAGGCTCGTTCATGCTGTTAAGATAGCCGTTCCATATAACCTGGCGGCTTCCTGTGGGAATAAAGCTGAATCTTGCGGCACTTCTTTTACATAAAGTTCCGTTTCCAGTAAGGTTGTAAAAAAGAAATCTACCGCATTTTTTAATGTGGGTAATTCAACTTGGGTACTTTGAAATAAATATACCCTCTCCGGAATAAAACCGCCTTTGATCTTGTAAAGAGTAGCCAGGCAATAATATCTACGCTCCGTCATCACTACCTCTTTTATATCATTCACAAATACCCGCAAATCGGAATCCGCAATTATTGTCTTGTTATTTTCTGTTAAAACATGGTAAGCCATCGTTCCACAAATTATATTTACAAACTACGCTAAAAATATTAGTATTTTTGAATATGTTCATAATTTTGTGCCATGTACTATGCCGGGAAATTTTACGAACTGTTGCTGAAAGATTTAACAGATTGGGTCTGGAACAACAAAAAGCTTCTGCGTAAGATCACACCCCACAACCTGAAGTATTTGTTTGAGTTTCATCCCAACCGCGGCCTGTCTATTGACCTGCGGCGCTTTGAAACTGAATACTACCTGGAAGTATTTTATCCTCCTGAAATTAAGAAAGCATACATCGATGAGTTTGTTCGTAAGGTATGCGTAGTTATTGCTCAAAATTTAAAGCGGGCCGGACGGTCGGATCTGACTTTAACCATTACCGTACGGCACATGGTTTCAGAGCAAAGCCACTGGAAAACCTTTTTTATCGATGAAAACTTTAACGGTGAAACCTTGCGGCCGCTGACAAAAAAAGAGGAAGATTGGTATTACCGATTCAACGATATATCTTAGCCTTATGACCCTTAATGATTTTAATGCGCTGAATAAGGATGAAAGTGCCGCTATAGCGATGCAGGGGAAGTTCATTGATATACGTTATGAGGACAATTTTAAAATAGCGTTATACAGTCATCCTGAATTCTATGCTGAGGTATTTTACGACGGAAAAAAAAACCAGATAGTCCGCTGCCGTGCGTTCACCTCAGCTGTGCCGCTGGCTGCTTATATTCATTTAACTTAAAATAGTGAATTGACGGGAATGCTAAACTTAACACCCCATAATCGCGTATCGTTCACATTGATGTTTCGGTAATCGATATAATTAAAAAACGGTTCGATATTGATGTTGCTTTTGCCCGTCTTATCTTTTAACCCCAGGATAAATCCGACAGATGGTGAAGATATATAGCCGGTATTCTGTCCGGCGATATTGGAGATTGCGAACTTATTACTATAGCTGGCATCCAGGCCCAGGCCGATTTTTTTTAAACTATAAAGGATTATGAACTGGCCTCCAAGATCCGGCAAGATTTTGGTTCTGATCTCATCGTTATCCAATTGATAGACCGCTTTTTTACTAGTCTCTAAATAAGCCTGGTCCGAGAGTTTATTTAAGCCGTAGTAAGTCGCAGGGGTATATATGCCTGAAAAGGTATTCTTCATGCCAAGCTGCGCATTCAAATTCCAATAAAAACTCCATTTTGAGGCAAAACCCCAGAAATTGTTGATCGACAAACTTACTGAAGGTGTATAGGTGGCCTTTGATAAGGGCGCATCGATGGTTGCAGGAAGGGCTTTTACGATATAATCGGCATTATCGAAAGACAGCGCATTAGCGGTAACTTTCAACCACCAAAAGGACTTTTTTTTCCATTCAGATTTGACCATCGCTTGCTCGTAAAATGCAATACTATCTAAGTAAGCCCCTTTCAAACCGTCCTCATCAGCATATTCAGAATGGTTAATAGCATAGCGTCGATTATTGACCTCATAGCGTTTTTTGAGCTCATTATACTTGAAAGCTGCATCGAACCCATTAGTAAATTGTTGCGCCAAGTCACTGTACAACTGAACATAGGGTGCTTTGTGGTTTTCTTCCGTTTCGGCGTCGGCAACTTCATAACCGTAACGAACGCCAAAAATACCTGTCCAGGAAAAGGCGACCGTAACTTTCCGCCATTCTTTCAGATCCAGGATCGATTTGTTGTTTAGCGTAGCACCCACATCGAAAGATAAAATATTTTTAAAATTTCGCTTTTGCAATACGGAGCTACTCGGCACCCAGGCGTATGGGCTAAAAGTGAGTTTATAGGTGTTTGGGTCAATACTTAAAGCTGCATATTGTCCTACTGTAGMCGAATTATCTGTACCGGTGAGCTTCGCAAAGTCACCTTTGATCAAAGTGCGGAACGTATATTTGGACACGAGGTTATATTTTTTACCGTCTTTTTGCTGCTCGACCAAACTACCCAGGTTTTCCGTATTGATGCCCTGCAATATTGTGTTAACGCGGCCTGATGTTAAAGACGTTTTCTGATAATCGTAATAGTAATCGTCTTTAGTTTGTGCAAAGACGGTTTGAATGCTACATATAGCCAGGATGGTCATTAGATATTTATACATAATGATAAGGGGTTAATGATTTAAGGTTCTTGTTCGACGTTCGTTTCCATGACGCAGGCGTGCAGGGCGCGTCCGGCGGGCGGTGTATCACCGGAGCGGATATTTTCCGCTTTGATCAAGCCGATGGAGCGGCAGCCCCTTTTGTGATAGACCTGTGATGATGATGATGAGGTCCAGTAAAATGCAGCCGGCGGAATACTGGGGACCGCCTGGGCAACAAATGCTTCCGCAATTACAGGATTATTTAAATTCACCCAGACTGGCGCAGTCCAGGCGCGGTCTTGTTTGGTGCCGGAATTTTGTATGATCTTGATATAATAAAAAGATGGTTCAATAGTCGCGAAAATACCGGTCAGGGTAATATCCCCTGCATTGGAATCGGTTTTGGTCAACAGTACGCCATCGGAGGCTTTCCAGGGAGTGGCGGTCGTGCTTAGTTCCGGGTGTATGGTTCCCCCGTAAATTTGAACATCATATTTAGCATTCGGTTCATCAGCGTCGCTGATGCTGACGTTGAATTGCAATTCGCTTTCCGGCGCAGCGTTGATGGCGGAGCCCATGGTCGCATTATTGATCTTTAAGATTACTTTCAGGTTTTTGTCTTCGGTGGCGAAGGTGCGGTTGTTACGGAAAGCATTCAGGATGTCGCTTTCTTTAAGAGATTCGCTAAGCACGCCGGTCCGGGCATCGGTAATACCCCCCCAGGTTTTGTAATGGTTATCCTGCCCGGCTGTTGGTGATACCCGTAAACCTTGCTTAAGGTAAAAGAAATATTCATCTTCCAGCGGACGATAGGGTTTGGAAACGGCCGATAAAGCCGGTCCCGTCAGCACCTCGATGAGGTGGGTATATTTGGAATGTGCGATCACCCAGTCTTTAAAATCAGGCCCCAGGTCGTTCGCGTCGATACCGTAATCATTGAACATGTTTTTTTTAACGCCATTATCCGCGCCTTTATAAAATAAGTCTTTTTGGACATCAGGGTGATTCAACTGAACGACAGGGCTTCCATATTGCTGGAGGAGCTCAAAAAACGCCTTGAAGTTACCGTTAGGCACCCTAATCACTTCGGGTAACCCGAATACATTAGCATGGTTGCTACTCGAAATAGTTGAAAACTCCTGGCCGTAAAGTGCCAGGAAAGTTGGCGTGGTCGCTTCCTTCGCAGCTTTGATCAGCGGTTTGATACTGATGGTTTCCGTATGTTCCTGCCCGTCTTCTTTCCATTTTCGGGTAACAGTGACATTGTTGTCTCCGTTATAAAGTTCAGGTTTGGTAGCGATCAAAATACCGTCTTTGCGCTCTTCCGCATCGTTTTCAGCAGCGGCATGATTATGTTCCGTCAGCGCAAAGAAATCTAAACCTTTGGTTTTAGCCATACTGTAAGCTTCTTCCGGCGTACCCGAGCCGTCTGAGATTAGCGTATGGCCGTGCAACAGACCATAGTAGACTTTAAGATTGGTTTGTGCCTGTGCCGTCAAAGCCCCAAGCATCAGGCAGGTGAAAAGCAGTTTTAATTTCATGACAGGTTGGTTAACGTCTTAAATTTAAGCGTTTTATATTAAAAAGCAAACTATCTTAATTGATTATTTTGGCTTTAAATTATTGTTATGGGTAAAAACGAAACTTATTATGAAATGCYGCTTCGGGAAGAACTCAACTGCCTATTAGAGGTCATACAATCAGAAGCGCAAATAGCTATAGCGAAAAAAGACCTGGCGGATGTGCGCGAGGAATTACTGGTTTACCAGTAAAAAAGGATGGTATCGCATTCCTTTTTGGATATGATTGCAATTAAAAAATAAAAGTCCCCAACACTTGCTGCCGGGGACTTTAAACCTAAACCTTATCACAATTGACGGAAAGAGTCCGTCATTAGATGACGGCAATTTACGCTTTATGGTTTCATTTTAGGGCCTTTTCGCTGCTTTTTTTCCGGCGCATCCTCCGGTCCCTGCGCTTGCTTTTGATCTTTCTTATTTTCATTTCTGAGTTCCGGCTTTTTGTAATGTTCCAGTTGCTGGGCTTCGCCTTTGTAATTCGTGAGGTTGACCCGGTGTTCGGCAGGATTGGCTTCTAAATACAATTTAACTTCTTTGCCATCCTTTATAGCCGTAACCTGGTGTCGGTTGCCTTTCTCTAATGATTTGATCAGTTTTTCCCTGGCCCCTTCTTCGTTGATACCGACGATATCCAGCTTATCGATGGCGCGTTCCGGCTTGTAGTTCCAGCCGTCAGTAAACGGCCTGAGTTTATAATTACCATTATCCGTTCGGTTTTCCTTGTCAATAATGATCCAGGCATTATACTTTTCGCCTTCAAGATTTTCGAGTTGTTTGTGGACCGCCCGGCCTTCCATTAAATTATAGGCTTCTTTTGCGGTAATTCCGCTGCCTTTATTGATATAAAAGGTTTGCTGCATCTCTTTGTCTTTTAAAGACGCGTCGTATTTATTAAAGAAATACATTTCGTTATTGTCTCCGCCTTTGTAATGCAGCGTGTAACCGACGCCTTGTTTGTTATACTCCTGCTCGGTGCTCAGGGTGAATTCCTTTTTACCCGACTTGATGTTCTTTTCCAGTTCTTCATTGAGTTTCTCGCCAAACCCCAGGTTCAGCAGTTGCTTTTGCAGGTAGCTTAAATTCTCTGTGTTCATAATACTTGTTTTTAATTAACGGTTGATTTTTAACAGGACGGGGTATTCGTCCTTTAATTTGACTTTAATCTTTTTTACCTTTTTACTGAACAGGCTTTTAGCGGCATTCACTCCACCTGCCGCCGCCTGTGCGCCGATGCTTTGGTCCATGGTCAGGAACTGCATACTTTGGATCGCATTATCGGCACCATTGCCCGCCGCGCCGCCGAGTTCGGCTTCCGGCGCGGGTATGCCCGGCATACCGTCCAGGCTGAATACGGTTAAATTGACCGGGATGATCTGCTTATCCAGGCGTATGTTCTGAATGGTCAGCAGCAACCGCTGGTTGGTGACCTGGCACACGCCAAAGATTTCCTGTCCTTTGGATAATAATTGATTTTTAAGGGTGACACTATCGGTTAGTTTCAATTTAACAGCGCCGCCATCCATTACTTTTTGTTTACCGTCTATGATAGCAGGTATGGCGCGGAACGGTTTAGCCGGTTCTGTTGCTTCAGCCTTGGGCTGTACGGATGCGGGATTTTGGATCGCCTGGATCTTATCCAGCATTTTGTTTAATTGCTGCATCTCCGGATCGGGCGCATTATTGCCGCTATTCATATTACGCATCATTTTTTTTAGCTGCCTGACCTGCTGCGGCTCCGGCTCATCATAACCGGTCGGCTGTTGTCGCATTTCCTGCGGCTGGCTGAGTTGCTTGTTCAATTGGGCCAGTTTTGCCTGTATCTTCTGCGCCTGGTCATCCGGTGTCGCTATGGAATCATTTTGTTTCGGGGCTGCCTGATCCAGGCCCATGGACTTTAGAAAGGCCGGACTGACGCCGTTCTGTGTCGAATCATGCTGTGCGGCACGGTACACAGCCATTTTATCGGTTTGATCTTTGTCCCTGAATTGCGCTTCGGGCAGGTCGGTATCCAGGCCTTTGTTATTCACAATCATCTGCCTGCCGCCTTTGCCGCCGCCTAAGGCCCAGAAGGCCATCGTCAGAAAGGGTATCACCAGTAATGGCAATACCAGTAGAAATTTTCGTTGCTTTTCCATATCAGTGTTTTTTTAGGGTTAATGAGTCTTTAAAAGTTGGCCCGGATGGCCGGCCGATATGCTGCGGTACCGGGATCGGTTTAATTTGCGCATCGAAATGACTGTAGTAGATGCTCAGCGCCAGCAGGCACAGGAATACCAGGCAAAATCCGAAATACAATAGTATTTGCGTCCATTCACCGCGGCTGTTGAACCAGTCATTGAGCCGGTAGCTATAGCGGCGTATCATTGGTTATTGATGGTGGTATCCCGGTTAGCGATAGTTTCCCACTTTTCGATCAGGAAGCCGTGCGGGTTATTGTCCGAACGGCTGACATTGCGTAGCTGACCCTGCGTAACCAGTAGCTTATTGATTGTCGAAGTAGATCTGATCAGTTTCTCGGTGGCGAAACACTTGAAGGTATACGGATAACTGTTCATATTCAGCTGGATGCTGTCTACCGTGATCTGCTGGCTGATATTTCCGGAGATCAGGTTATTGTAATAGCTCTTCTCTTTAAGTCCGTTATACTGGTTGCGCGCGCTTTCATCGGCCAGGTACAAGGCCTTGCTGATGTTACCTTCGATCACCTTTTCGTCGGGGTCCAGCGTAAAAAAGTAATGGTGGAACATTTTAATGTGGTCGCGTGCTTCGACGGGTATATTATCTTTCCGGTCAGCCGCGATGGCTTCCAGAGCCTTACCGTTGGCCAGCACGTAGATATGCGCCGAAGCTTTCTGGTAGGCGGTAAAAGCAAAATAAATGGCCGCAACCGATATCAGGGCGCTGCTCAGTATCACCAGCGCGACAATGCGTTTATTCTGCTGGAAAGCGGTTTCGATATTTCTGAGGTGTGTGAACATGATGCTTATTTTTTAGGGTTACCATTGATTTTTTCTGCCTGTACATCATTGGCACCGGCCGAGCGGTAGCCGTCTGCGATATAGCCGGGCATATTGACGATATTTTTAGCGCCTTCGGCCATCCTGGAACCGGTAGCGTAGGAAGCAGATTTTACCGGGTTCAGGCTGATCGCTGTCAGGTTGGTGACTTTATTTAACAGGCCATTACCGCCGCCGGGATTGATGATATAACCGGAAACGGCAGGGACCGTAAAATAGCCGACTATGCCGATCATTAAAAAAATGAGATAGGCTGTATCGGTGGAACTGAAGAAGGTATCGCCCGCGCTCTGTACTTGCTGGATATCTAGCTTTAGCATATTTTCCTGTACTTTCCCGATGATGCTGCCGAAAATATTGGCGACAGGCAGCCACAGGAACACGTTGAGGTATTTAGCCAGCCAGGTCGTCAGCGTATGCTGGAAGCCGTCAAAGACCGAAATACCAAATACCAATGGGCCGAGTATTGCCAATACAACCAGGTAAAATGTCCGGATGGTGTTGATGCAAAGTGCGGCAGCTTCATACACCACCTGCAAAACTTCAGACATCCATTGCTTGACGCTGTTCCTGAATTTGTAGCTGGCTTTATCCATGGCGAATTTGACATCGTTGCCAAGGCTTGAAAGGAATTTGTCATTTTTTCCTTCAGTGTCATCAGGATGGGTGTATTTATACCATTTGTCGCGGTCCCCTTCACCGGTTTCACCAACATATATCTGCCAGGTATTTGTTTGTTCAATAGCCGCCTGTTTCTGGGCCAGCAGTTTGGCGATAGCGGCATCCGAATTCTTGACCATACCGCCGGTTGCGGTTACAACCGGGTTCATGACACCGTTGATCACCGCGATTACCGTCGGAAACAACAGGATCGCCATGCCCAAAGCGAACGGCCGCATCAAAGGATAGAAATCTACAGGTTCGGCATTGGCCAAATGCCGCCATACACGCGCGGCGATATACCAGAGCGCACCGAATCCCGCGATACCACGGGCTACACCGATCAGTTGGCTGCACATGGGGAGCATTTCGGAATAGACATTATCCAATACGCCTTGCAGGCCATGAATATCATCCGCCAGCCCATCGGCCCTGGAAAATAAGGGAATGAAGATCCCCGTCAGCACCAGTGAGGCGCTTAATAATTGCTTCTTTTTCATCACGATTGATTTTAGTTTTTTCGCGCTGTTAATGTTTGTTCAAAGGCGCTCAAGAGCGTTTCACGGAGTTATGCCATAGAGCCGCTTGAGCGTTTGTGTTTCATTCAGGTCCCTGCTTCGCTGTAAACTCAGCATCACGGCTTGCCGGTTGAAAAAACGCAGTAATTGTAACTGGTCGGAACTGCTGTTATAAATGCGGTCAATGGCCCGCAGGCGGTCATCATCGGACATCCGTAACTGACCGGCAGTCGTCACGCTGGCCAGGTCGTCGATATTGGCATCACTTTGCTTCACCAACTGACTGAACACATTATTAATATAACTGAGTTCACTGTTATTGAATGTTCCGCTTTGCCGGAACAAACTGGCATAGCGCTTATACTCGCTGAGAATATCATTTTGCTGGCTCATGATCTGGCCGACCCTGGGGTTATTGCGGACGGCAGGGTTAATCGCCATTAAGCCGGTCAGGTAAATGTTGTGCAGGTCAAAATTACCTTTCGATAAATTGGAAATGGTACCGTAACCCTGCTGGTAGATCTGGTAACCCTTTTTCATATCGGACAGGATCGCTTTGAATTGGGTCAGCTTTTCGATGTTTAACAACAATTGCTGCAATTCATCGCTTTGAGCATGGGCCCTGATGCTGAAAATTAGCATCAAAACCAATACAGCGCCATAACGCTTGATTTTGTTAATCCTTTTCATACAAACGGTTTAAAGTGGTCACTTCATTTTTACGCTGTTGCTTTTGCAGCGCATAAACTTTAACCTGGCTGCCAAAGGCAGCTGCAAAACGGTAATTATCCTGCATGGCATCATGAAGGCTGGCGATCTGCCGGATGCGTTCTTCGTCGCTCATTTCGGTTTTTTGATCCGTTAGTACCGTTTGCAGGTCGTTTAAGCGGGCATCGCAGTCGTTTAATAAAGCGGCACAAACTTGATTGAGGTAGTTGATTTCGGTAACGGTAAGGCCCTGCTGACTTTTGATGGCTGACGTTTGCTTTAAAATATCCTGTTGCCAGCGCAAGATGTCCTTTACCTGTGGGTTAGTACTGACCGGGACGCTAACGTTTTTCAGGTGGGTGTAATAGCTGCTGTGTAAACCATATTCATTGCCGATATAGCCGCCAATGGAACCCAGGCCGCCTTTAGCGATACCGTAGCCTTTTTGCAGATAGCCGCTGTACATCTGCAAGGCAGCGATCTGCTGGAGCAAATATTTTTTTTGCGTTTTCTTTTGGCTGAACCACTCCGCAAAAGTTTGGGCCCGGGCGCAATGGCTCATAGCCACTGTTACCAAAGTAAATACGATTAATGCCTTCGCGTTCCGGCGAAGGCCGGTTGCTTGTTTCAAAAGCTGTTCAACGGATGCCATAATAGTTTTTGATAGTTTGCACTTCATTCAGATCCTTGCTGCGGTGGAGGCTGAGGATCATATTCTGGTTATTGTATTGTTTCAGGTCGCTGTAGTTTTCGTCCAGCCGGTCACCGGCCTCGTTAATAGCCTCCAGCCGCTGCTGGTCGGTCATCTGGGTTTTTCCGGGATTGACGACCAGCATGATCTGGTCGAGGTTCTTAGCGGAGGCGTCCAAAATGCCTAAGTAAACCCGCTGCATTTCATTGATCTCTTCGATCCGGAAATGTTTATCCGATTGGAAAAGTCTCCAGGCCTGTTGATATTCGCCAACCAGGGCTACCTGTTTCAACGTAAGGTCTTTGATACGCCGGTAATAGGCAATAGTGGATTTGACCTTCCATAGTTCCTGGTAGTATTCATCATACAGGGAACGCTGTTTTTCGGACCAGTTCGAGATTTCGTTCAACCTGAACCTGGACAGTTCGTTCTCCAATGTTTTTTGGGCGTTTTGCAGCCAGATGGTCTGGTTCTGCATACGCTGGACTTTCAGGTCGACGGCCTTGATCACTTTTTTGACGACGAGTTTAACCGCCTCAACAACCGGGATCTGTGCACGGACTCCATTTGCCAGGCCGATTAATACGATGATAGCTATGACTTTTATTGCTTTCATATCAATCAATTTTTTTATATTGAGTATCACCGATCAATAATCCGTTTCCCTCAAAAACAATGACGGCGGAACCCCATTCATTCAAGCGCCACTGATTTACACTCCACTTTTTTGGTTTTAATTTTCCGTTCAGGATTCTTCTGTAGCCGACTCTGTTGGTGACTACGTTGTCCTTTATTATTATCGTGTCTTCGGCCACCGAATACTCACCTTTTAAATTGGCGACATAAGTTCCATTTTGATTTTTGGGTCCACAGGCTACAAACAACGTAGCTGCAAATGATGCAATGCATCCGATCAGTAGTTTTTTCATGCGGCGTTATTTTTAGTTTGTTCTTCTTCCCGGACAATAACCGCGATGGCTTTGCGGATATCGCCGTATTTCTTTTTGTAAGCTTTAACTCTGGCTTTTTCAGCGGATTCCGTGGTATAGGTCCAGTATTCTTCGCRGCTCACCTCGGTGCGGTAAACCCTTGACAACTGCCCGTTCAGACTGATGAATACTTCCTTGTATTTATAGCGTTCATCATTGGCCCGGTTCATACTCATAATGAGTGCGGTTTCCTTATCGGTGATACCCAGGAGTTGCTGAATTTTCGGAAAGTCGTTCTGGTACTTGCGCTGATCCAGCAATATCTTGCAATCACTGTTATTGATAATGGCTTGTTTGACCACAGGCGAACTGATGATATCTTCAATATCCTGGGTAACAACCAGTGCTTCGCCGAAATACTTCCTCACCGTTTTGAATAAATACTTAATGTATTCGGCCATGCCTTCACGCGCGATGGCTTTCCATGCTTCTTCGATCAATATCATTTTACGCGTTTCCTTGGATAGCTTGCGCATTTTAGACACGAAGGTTTCCATAATGATGAGCGTGACCACTGGAAATAGTATCGGGTGGTCTTTGATATTATCCAGTTCAAATACGATAAAGCGGCGGTGCAGCAGATCTAAGTTTTCTGTTGCGTTCAACAGGTAATCATATTCACCGCCCCTATAATATGGCCGTAATACGAACAATAAATTATCGATGTCGAAATGTTCATCTTTTACTTTACTAGCCTTCATGGTTGCGTAAAATGGCCCCTGTAAAAACTCGTAAAAAGAATTGAAGCAGGCGAACTCCGGGTCTGATTGGTAATAGTGAAAAAGCGCGTCTGATATGGCGATATACTCCGACCGTTGCACGCCTTCATCTTCCTTTTTCCAGAGCGCGAGGATCATAGCCTTAATACTTTCCCGTTTTTCAGTATCCAGCGTGTCGCCTTCACCTACATAGAAAGGATTGAAACTGATGGGGCTGTCCTCACTGTAGGTGAAGTAATAGCCGTCCACAAATTCGCAAAGGCCTTCATAACTATGGCCGACATCGACCAGCACGATGTGCGCGTCCTGCTCATAATAGCTACGCAGCAGATGATTGGTGAAAAAGGATTTCCCGCTGCCGGACGGTCCTAAAATGAACTTGTTACGATTGGTCGTGATGCCGTTTTTCATCGGCTCATCACTCAGGTCGACATGCAGCGGGTTGCCGCTCAACCGATCGCCGAGGCGAATTCCGCAGGGTGAAAGACTGCTCCGGTAGTTGGTTTCCAGGTTAAAAAAACAGGCCGCCTGTTCGGCGAAAGTGTCAAACGTATCATTCATCGGGAAGTTCCCGCTGTTGCCGGGCAATCCAGCCCACCAGATCTGCGGAGCGCCGTCCGTTTCCTGTTTGGGCTGGGCGTCCAGTTGGGCCAGCGCCGAACTGACTTTGTTTTTGACATCTTTCAGTTGCGCCTTATCGTCCGTCCAGGCCAGGATGTTGAAATGTGCCTTAACCGGAAGCCGTTGCTGGCTGATCGCTTCGTTCAAAAACTCCTGGGTGGCATCACGGCCTATTGCGTTTTCGCGGGAGTAGGCCGAGAGCGATTGCAGGCGCAGCTTCTTGGCTTCCAGTTTCTTTAAAGTTTTGGCACTGTCTTCAATAAATAAATATTGGTTGTAAATATGGTTGCAGTTCAGCAAGGCACCCAGCGGGCTGGCAAAGCCGGTACTGAACTTGGTTTTGTCTGTACTGTACTGGTCATAGGTAATTCGCGGCCCGCATAAGGCCGGCAGGTTTTCGGCTTCCGCCAGCGTATATAACTGGCAGCGGTTATCGCCGATCCGCAATTCGTCCCGGAGGTGAATGTCCTTCAGTTCCGGTTCATCATCCGGGCTGAGGAGGAAACAATATTGTTCTAAAATGCCTGGTGTGACCAGTGTACCGGCCAGTTCATTATCATTCAAACGGCGTAAGGCCACCAGTCCGCTGTCCTCCATCACCCGTTTGAACTGGCCCGCGCTATCCAGGAAATCACGGAATAGTTCCGCGTCGGTACTTTGGGCCGGGGTCAGGCGTTTGCGCAGCAAACTACTGACGGAACTATTAACGGGTTTGTAGTTCTCCGGTCTTTTGGTCAGCACGATCAGGCAATGGTGTGCGAGATATGGGCGTTCGTTAAAAAAACGTTCGCTGGCATGGCTCAGAAAGGTCTTGTCCCCAAATTGTGCCTGGTAAACTGACGCGACAAACCAGTCCTGTTTATGGAAAATACTATTTTTGGGCAGCAACTTAATGGCTTTTACCCAGGTTTGGTGAAAGGCCATGTATTCATCATTGGATAAAGTAAACAGTTCGGGCAGCCGGACTTCGTACGCAACGCTTAATTCGCCTTGCATGGATAACAAGATGTCGTGTTCGACCTTGTAGATCGGAAATATTTGCTCAGCGTTTTTCATAAAACAACCTCCTTGTTTTGAATTTTAAATAAGCAGGCAAATATTTCCGGGCATTTTTTTTCATGAGCCCGTATTCGCCGTACTTGTGACTTAGGTTGAATACCTGGTAAAAGAGCAGGCCACCCAATCCCGCTATGACGATCATGCATACATAGACGGAAGCTCCGCAGAGGTACATGATCGCGAACAGGATCAGCAGTATGACCAGGCCTGCGCCTAAATAGCCGATGTACTGTCCCCGCAACCCCTTAAATTCGATGGGGCGGTTGATGCCTTTGTTGATCGGATAGCTCATATGCCAAAGAATGATTTGATGACCGTAGCGACAACAACGAGGAAGATCATGCTGCCAAACCAGCTAGAGGCGACTTTGCCGGTGTCGCCCTCGCCGTCATTCCATTTTTTATAAACTTTGATGGCACCGACCAGGCCCACAATAGCGCCTATGGCATACATTAAATTGGTACCCGTGGCGAAGTAGCTTTTGACCTGGTTGGTGGCTTCATTGATGCCGGCATTCCCATCCTGGGCCATCGTTGCCGTTGCGATCAAGAGCAGGGAGATAATTGCTGTTATCTTTTTCATGATGCAAATGTTAGAGGCCATTCACTGGCCTGGATTTGAAAAGGAAGTTTATGGGTTGCGAAAGTCTTTAGGTGGGTAATGACTGCAGGCAGGCTGATCTCGTCTGCAAAGACTTCGTATTTATCCAGTAATAGCTTAAATAGGGAAAGGAATTCCGTTTTGTTATCATTGTCTCCGTAAGCCTCAACGAGTACCATGGCTTCGGCCAGCAGGTCATCGCCCGGTCCTTTGGGCAGCGTTTGGTCGCTGATATCGTCGGGCTCAGAAGCCGCGAAATGCAGCTCTTCAGCCGGGTAAAGGCCGGTATCGGTTTCGGGTTTTGCCGCACCCATGACAACGGTCAGTTGATTGGCCACCGGAGGCACCGTGCCTTGAGCTGCCGGCTTGATCTTTAACCAGGCGGCCAGTTCTGTACGGTAGTAACGCAAGCCGATATAGGCATACCAGGCTACGATAAGGATGAGTATGGCAGTAAGATATTGCTGCCAGGATATCGCGTTTAACATAGTCTTTTGTTTTAAACCTGACAGCACCATGCCGCCGGGCGAAACAAAAGTGGGTACCTATCTGTGGTTTGTTTCACCACCTGTGAACGGGTGGTATCTTAATCCCTGATCCGCGTACCCGCATGGACGGGTATAGACTAAAAAACATAACCGGTCAAGGCAGTCTGAATTTAAAATGAAAATTTAAGAGCCGTGTCCTCATGCCGGATGGTTCGCGGTCGTTGCTTTCCTTATTTAAAGGAATTGGCCGTCACCAAATGGATAGATGGCTGCAAGTATTGGGCGGCAGCAAAAAGTGCAGTCATTGCAGCGAGGAGTATCAAAGCCAGCTTATCGTTGATGAAATTCTCGAAGCTGTTTTTGAGCCGGTTCAGAAAGATGAACATATCTTTCTTCCGTCGGCTGATATCCAGAAGCTTATGATAAGTCTCATGCAGTTCAGTCTGGAATACAAATTCAAAAATAGAGACCAGTTCACTGATGTCGATATTGCCGTGGTTAACCGCCCCCGACGACTTCAGCGAATAAAGTAATTCTACCGCGTCCGTCTGGCTGGCCGTCCAGTTCGGATGTTTAAACGGGAACACTTTATGCCCGTTTAGCGGCAGCAGGCCCTCGTTGCCGACCTTCGCCAGTTCAAGGATCAAGTAATCCCGGAACTTTTCATGTGCTATGATCTTGGATAATTTATAGTCATGAGAAGTGCTGTATTGTTCGTCTTCTTCAAAATCCTCCAATTCCATCAGTACATCGAAGCTACCGCGGGTATAGTAAATGGCATCCATGTGCGTGCTGCGGGAACGGTAGTACTGGTAAAATGCCTTGTTGTTATCAAAGAAGCGCTGGAGATCCGATAAGTGGAAATTAATATAGGCACGTATGGCCTCCTCCCCGCAGGGAGGCAGCTGCATCAAAAAGTTATAAATATTGATGAAATAAATGTATTTGCTGTAAAACAGCGGTTTTAATTCCTTAAAGAAATAGATCTCCTCCGCCGAGTCCGCAAAAGCATAGCTGGAGATATAGCGCTTGAGTTTGGTCATGGCTTTTTTGCAGATCAGGATGGAAACCCGGTATTGCTCAGTTAGGGTCGATTCATTCAGGATAGCCTCTGACAATTGGCTTTCCATGGCGGCATAATACCTTTCAGCTGTTGTTTTCATGATTTTCCGGTTAAATGTAGTTGATGGTCAATGACGGCAAAGGCATTCAGTACTTTGTCCAGGTGTTCGCGTGTATGGGTGGCCATCACGTTCATCCGGATACGCGCGTTCTTTTTGGAAACGGCCGGATACATGATGGGGTTGGTATATATGCCTGAACGCAGCAGTAACCTGCCTGCTTCCAGTGTTTTGGGGATATCGCCGATCTTGACGGGGATGACCGCTGAACAGGTTGTGCCTACATCGAATCCCAGGCTGACCAGCCCGCTTTTCAGGTAATCAATGTTTCGCCATAACTGTTCACGCCAGGCAGGTTCTTCGTCGATCAGTTCGATGGCTTTGACAATGCCCATGATCGCAGGCGTGGCTGTCGTGGAAAACAGGTGCTGCTTTGACTGGAATTTAAGGTAATTCACCAGCTCGCGCCCGGCGATCACATAGCCGCCAATATTGCCGAGTGCCTTGCTGAATGTTCCGGTGATGATATCCACCTGTTCAAATAGACCATACAACTCGATCACGCCCCGCCCGGTATCACCGACAACGCCGATGCCGTGGGCATCATCCACCACCAGGTAAGCACCGTAATGATGGGTCAATGCTGCGATCCGGTCCAGGTAAGCGATGTCTCCGTCCTGGCTGTATACCCCGTCAACAACCACGAATTTCGTGCGGTACGCATCTTTGGCCTTGGAAAGGATCTGTTCCAGGTGATCCAGGTTATTATGCAGGAACTGTTTGGTATTGGTGGTGATGCAGCCTTCATAAACGCTGGCGTGAACAGCCATATCTATAATGGCTAAGTCTTCCTGGTGCATCAGGCATTGCAAGGTCGCGCTGTTGGCGGTATACCCCGTGGTGTATAAAATGGCATCCGTTTTTTTATAGAATTTGGCAATCTGTTGTTCCAGCAGTTCGTGGTAACTGAAATGGCCGCCGATTGCCGGTGAAGCCCCCGAACCTGTGCCGAAGCGGCTGATCCCCTCGATCACTGCTTCTTTAATCTTAGGGTGCTGGCTGAATCCGAGATAGTCGTTGGAAACCAGGCACACGGCTTTAGTTGGAATGCTTTCTCCGGGTAAAAGAAGTTCCATCTCCGGGCCGACCGGGCTGACCGATTCGATCCTGTAATTGAGGTGGCCGTTCTGTTTTAAAAAATCCAGGTATTGCTGGAATTCCCCGGCGGTTTGAAAAGCATCCAGCCCTGGTATGTTTTCAAAATCCTTAAAGCTCGCTTTGGTAAAATCTATTTTCATATCGGTAAATGTTTAACTATCATGAAAATAGGTGTCCGAATCAGCACAATCGGTTACATGGAAATATTTATTTACAATAATTTAACAATAAGTAAATATTGACCGTCATGTAACCGCTTTGCCGGAATCAGGCAATTAGTTTTGGACAGGCCGGGGCATTCCGGTCAGGATCGCTTGTCCGTTAGGACGAGCCTTATATGGAATTGATTACTACACCTATGTCCGTTGAGCAATTATTACATGATTTAGCCGGATGGACCGATCTGTCCGGCGTTTTTAAGGAAGCCTTGTTATCCGGCCTGCATCTCGAGCGTTACAAACAGCACCAGGTCATTGTCGGCGAAGGCCAGATCGAGAACCGGCTTTGGTACCTGAGTATCGGATTCGCCCGCTGTTATTTCTACGATAGTGACGGCAATGAGCAGACGATCAGGTTCTGGGCTCCGGGTGAGATTATCTTTTCCTACGAGGGTTACCTGAAAGCTCCTGCAGATGTCTATATCGAAATACTGGAAAACGCAGAGTTACTCTCCCTGACCTATAAGAAACTGGATATTCTGTCAACGAGTTATCCTGAAACGAAAGTGCTCATACGGTCCTATATGTTAAAACAATTGCGAAAGGATTTCCGGCGCACGGTACTCAATGCCATGAATTCAGAAGACCGTTACCGCGCGTTACGAAAGGAAAACCCGCTGGTATTCAAATATGCGCCATTAAGAATGATCGCCTCCTACCTCGAAATGAGCAGGGAAAGCCTAAGCCGCCTCATTTCCAGGGATCATCTGTAGCGGTTTGATCACACCCGGTTGTGAGAATCGAAAGCATCAGGCGTGATTTTTTAGGTGTCAACACGTGACGGATGGGCTTTACCCGGCCAGCGGCGGGATCTAAATTTGATTGCGATCCCATACCTATGAAAACAACTGCCTTTACCGATGCCATTATATTTCTGCTGATCCTGCTCTTTGCCTACACCGCTTTCAGCAAACTGATGGATTTTACGGAGTTCAGCGGGCAAATGTACCGGCAACAACTCCCTGCCTGGGCAGCCGGGACGCTAATCTATACCTTGCCTGCCATAGAATTACTCACAGTTGCTTTGCTTTGTCATCCCGGGTACCGCAATGCGGGTTTATTTTTATCCGCTATCCTGATGACGGTGTTTACGGTTTATATCGGTTTGGCGTTGGCCGGTGCTTTTCCGCAAAAGCCTTGTTCCTGCGGCGGCGTGTTCAGGCACATGGGATGGAAAAGACACTTTTTATTCAATCTCTTTTTTTTGCTGTTGACGTTTACCGGATTATATCTCACGGACAGGGAAAGGAGGATACGGCAAAAAAGCTAAGCTTTGATTGCGGATCCCATGACCGGGTGTCATGGATCACGCACAGGATCAGCCGAAAACCTGGCAGAGAGTAGGCTATAATTGTCCGAATTTCATTTAAAGTTTTCCGCGCTTTTTGATATAAAGGTGCTACATCATGAAAAAACAGTTTTTAGGCCTGGCGGCCATTGTTATCGCTGTAAGTGCGAGTGCATTTACCACTACCCACAAATACAGCACTTATTTTTACCGTTATACTTCGAGTTCCCACGCGCAGACCGATATTCAGAATATCAATAATTATGTGCGTCAGGACCTGACCTGCGGTGACGGGGCCAATGTCTGCGGGGTCTACCTTGCGACCAACAAACCAACCGGACAACAACCGGTGACCAGTGAATTCAATTCAGAACAATCCGCGCTGTGGGCTTCACAGCAAAATGGCAGCCCGAGCGATGCCAATATTGACATGAAAGAATAATTCCTTCGCTCAATGTATGAAAAGCAGCGGGTTCAGCCTATTGAACCCGCTGTTTTATTTTCAGGGGTTTTGTACGACTCCGCTGATATTAACCGCGTTCCTGTCCAGCTGAAAGGTATAGCGTAAACCGCCCGGTTGCAGTGTATACTTCGTCCCACTGATATTGCGGTAAAGGGTTTGCGCGGTGCCTGCTTCCTTATTTAACCGCCGCAGGTCCGTCCAGCGCAGCGTCCGGTACAACAATTCCTTTCGCCTTTCCTTCAAGATCAAAGTCTGCAGTTGTCCGGGATCGCTCGTCGTGACCGGTACGTATGTTCCCGTTTTATAGCGGGTGGTTAACAGCGCATTCAGATCATTCAGGGCAGCCTGGGTATTGCCGTTCCTCGCAGCCGCTTCTGCCCGGATCAGCAGAACTTCGTCTGTGGCGCAGCCCGTAAATAGCGAGGCGTTACTTAACCCGGTATAATTTCCTTTAAAAGCTTTACTGCCATTGGTATTGGACTTAAAAAAGACCGTCTTTCGCAGGTCATTGGTCGCATAGGACCCGAATAGCGTCGTATCAATGCGGGCCCTGGCAGAGGACAAGGCCGCGGGCGGCGATGTCCGTGCATCATAGATCACCTCATCATTAAACTGTTTGAAAGGTATCGTGGAACTGGCACTGACCGTATTGTAATTGATCAGCGTATGATACAGCTGCAAGCAGGAATCCGCGTAAAGCCCGGCCTGCTCATATTTGCGCATGGACAGGTAAACACGGGCCAGCACCGCGTAAGCCGCGGGTTTGGTCGGCCGGTATTTCAGCACGGGTGTGGCGGGCAGCAAGGGAACGGCAGCTTTAAGATCGCTAATGACCGAGGTATAGGTAGCTGCAACAGTCGAGCGTACCGGCAGGTCCGCGACATCGGATTTTAAGCGCAAGGGTATGCCCAGGTCGGTACCGGCTGTCTGCTCATCATAGGGCACCGCGAATAATTGCGCCAGTGCGTAATGATAAGCGCCTCTTAAGAACAGGGCGCTTCCCCTTATTTCGTTCACTTTTGCCGGATCAATGCCCGGCAGGCTGTTCAGAGTTTCTAGCATGATGTTCGCATAGAAAATGCTGTTGTATGGTGCGGTATAGTCCCCGCCGATGTCGTCGAATTTTTGCCACAGGTAAAAGTTTCGCTGGCGCTCGACCATGCTGGTATAATCCGCGTCCGTCAGGTAAAAATTATCGGCACTCACCTCCGAAGCCGAAGGATAATGCGTGTTCAGTGCCGAATAGTTATCCAGCATGCCTTCAAGGTCTTCAATGGTGGATGGCGTTGTTATTTTCTGGTCGGGCTTCGCTTCCAGGTATTTCTTACAGGCCGTGGTACCCATAGCCATCAAAAGCAGTACCGGGATTAAGTGGCAATGCGTTTTCGTTGTTTTATATAGCAGCATTAAGATTTTCATATCAAGTCATTTAGCGTTTAAAGATTAACTTTGAGACCAGCGGAAAAAGTGACCGGCGGTTTAACCCCATACAGAATATCCGGGTCAATGCCTGATTTATTGGCTTTCCAGATCAGCAGGTTCAACTGACTGGCGTACAGATAAAATTGAACTGACTTCAAGCCAAATAGGGGATGTTGAGGCACCCAGTCATATCCCAGGTAAATATCATTCAGCTTGACATTATCGGCCCGTTCAACATTGATATCCGCATAGTGATAAAAATTATCCCGCAGGGCGTTAGCCGGATAGGCCATCGACGGAACGTTGGTTGATTTCTCGTCGCCGGGCTTCATCCAGCGCTGATCGTATTCCGAGTATCCGGTACCATAGGTAAACAAGGTGGTATAATTGAGCGATGGCCGCCGGAAGTAGTAATCCAACTTATAAGTGATATTGACCGCCAATGAAAAATGATGCCAGTCCACGGTATTCCGGAATGTTCCAAACACTGGCGGCAGCGCCGAACCGCTTACAACCTGTTGCTGTACAGGATTTTTGGCGATGGCCTGGTAGTCCTTACTTACCTGACCATTCACATAACCCATCGGATCACCGGTTTGGGGATCAAGTCCCGCCCACTTGTAGCTTACGATTTCGTAAGGATTATAACCGACCACGGGAAAGATATAATTACCGTCACTCACTAAACCATCCGCAGAGGGCGGATTGAGATTTTTTGAAACTTTATACGATACATAATTTACCAAAAGCGTAGACCTCCATTTAATTTCCCGGTTCACATTCAGGGTGTTCAGCACCACATCAAAGCCTTTAGAATCAATAGCTGCCGAGTTTTGCAAAGCGCCGGTCATGCCGACGGTAGGGTCAAGTATCACATTGTTGATCAGATCAGTGGCATTCTTTTTATAAAGATCGACCGAACCGGTTAAGCGGCTGTTGGCCGAACCGAAGTCAAACCCTGCATTCCAGGTCTTGACCTGTTCCCAGCGCAGGTATGGATTGGGCGGTGACAGGATATCCACTGATGGCAGGTTGATGGGTGAACGTGAAGGATCGTTGTATTGGATCTTGGTGAGTGCCGAAGCTGTCAGGGAAAGATTGCCGCTAACGCCGTAGGTTAAACGCATACTCAGCTGCGGTAACCAGCCGACCTTATAGAATTGCTCCTGGTCGATCCGCCAGAGCAAACCGGCAGACCAGAGCGGCACCCATTTCTGATTGGTATTAACGCCGAAGATATTCGAGGCATCCCGCCTGGCACTTCCTGACAGGGTATATTTCCGGTTGTAAGTATAAGCCGCATTAGCATACACGGAAACAAACCTGTTTGTTAAATTATCAATACTGCTGCCATCGGGAATATAACTATTCCCGTAAATGCCGTCAAATGTGGGATAAGGATTGCTGTAATCCACACCAACTGTTGTCGCTGTATTGGCATCGTAGCCATATAGGGTGCTTGTGCTGATATGGCTCCTGATTTCCCTGATTTCGGCACCTGCGATGGCAGACAGTTCATGTTTGTCTCCCCAGTTATTATTTACATTGAGCTGCCCGCGTAAAGACTGCGCCCTGTTCACCACATCCCGCGTTTTCAGAATCCCGTTTTTAGGCACGATATAATCTACACCTGTAGCGGTGAGCTGGCTGAACCTGTTGATCAGATCACGGGTGGAAAAAAGGGCGAGGCTATTGTTGTTGGTCGTATTGTTCCAGGACTGCTGATATTGGTATTTGAGGTCTGCACTTAGCCAGGGCAGCACTTTGTACGATGTACCGGCATTCAACAAAATATCATTCGCCGTGGTGGTATTGTCATTATTGGCTAACTCCTGCAAGGGACGGTATTTCCAGTCCAGTAGCTTGCCATGACCTGCCGTGTCCGTGTACTGTCCCCGGTAAAATATATCCACAGCAGCCGGGGTGCCATCGGAATTGACCAGCCTGGCATAAGGTGAAATGTTACCCGTAAAGCTATAATTGCCATAACCTCCGGGGCTGTTGGCCGTGGCATCGGTATGCGTGAAAATGACATCTGTTTGCAGTTGCCATTTTTTTGTCAGGTCAATAACGTTATTGGAACGCACGGTAATCCGCTGGTTGCCGTTACCTTGCAGGTTACTCAGGTTTTTATCATAACCTGCCGATAAGAGATACCTGATGTTATTACCGGAGCCGGTGAGATTCAGCGCGTATTGCTGAACAGTTGCCGGTCGGTATAAGTACCTGGTCATATCATTCCGCACATCCTGTCCTGCAAGCTGATTGATCCGGGCATCTGCCTGGCCCTGTGAAAGCGTGCCCTGTTTTTGTTGTTGCAGAATTTCGACGACCTGCGATATTGGCGGGTGGGTAGGGTCATTAAATAAGTTATCGTAGTTGCCCTGCGCGAACAGGTATTTTTCCAGCCCAATAAAACTGCCTACTGATAACTGGTTCGCAGAAAACAGGTTTGGTTTGGCAGATAAGGTAATGTTCGAGTTGATGGTGACTTTTAAGGGCTGGTTCAGCTTCGCTTTTTTGGTATTAATGACGATTACCCCATTACCGGCCCGCGCTCCCCATATGGACGAAGCAGCGGCATCTTTCAGCACGGTTACACTTTCTATATCGTTGGGATTGATGTTGTTGATATCACCGGCATAAGGGAAATTATCCAGTACGATAAGCGGTGAAGCCGCGTCGTAATTCAATGTACTGAGCCCGCGGATCTGTATGGTACTTTGATTAGGATCACGTTTATCAATCAGCAGGCCGCTGGTCAATCCATCCAGACGGCTGACAATATCGCTGCCGACCCGCTGATTTAATAATTGATTATCCAGTTTGTAAAATGAGCCGGTCGCTCTTTCTTTCGGGATATCCTGGTAACCTGTACTGACCACCACTTCGTTCAATTCGCTCACCATCGGTTCCATTTGGATACGGAGCGGTAAATTAGTGGCGGAGCTAACGGGTAAGCGTAAAGTTTTATAACCAATATAGGTGATCCGCAGGGTATCATTCGAACTTCGGATCGCAATGCTGAAATGGCCGCTGGTATCCGATGCCGACGAAGTACGGCTGATCGAAAAAGTGAGGGTTACCCTGGCAAGGGGCTGGCCTGTGGCAGAGCTGACTTGTCCACGGATCATTTTTACCTGAGAAAAAGCGCTCATTGTAAAAACAAGCAGGAAAAGCCATAAGAATGGGTAATATTTTAATTTCATGTATCAATCATCATAGTGTGAAAAATATAGTGTGTTAGCGTACCCTGTCAATCTTAACAGGGAGATCAATCCGTCCGGAGGTGACCAGGCGAGACACGTTAACATCCGTGACCTCCTTTTTACCTGTAATCGCGACCACTACGCCTTGCTGGTTGATCCAGACGTAATGCGGCAAGGCCGTGAAGCGGAAGTAATTGCTGCAAGCGGTATCCTGAACTGCTACCGGCAGATGTGGCGTATATGCGATCCTTTTGAACAGGGCATTGATCTTGTCCAGATCATCACCTGTCTTTTTACAATTGATCAAAAAGACCTGTAATTTGCCGTTAAATTGTTTTTGCAGGGAATTCATGTGCGGCAGGCCGTTAATACAGTTACTGCACCAGGTAGCCCAGAAATCCAGCAGGATGACTTTACCTTTAAAATCAGCTAATTTGGCGGTGGTAGATTTGTAATGTATCAGGTTGCTGAGCGTGACGTCTGGCAAAGTATCCCCGATGGCAAGCGGTTTAACTGGTTGGAGATGCTGCGCATTGACCCGAAAATTCAGGCATAGCAAAGCCAGTACGATGTAAATCGTTATTTTTTTCATGAGCGTTTAGTTAGTGGATGAATGAGAAGAGCGGGAAAAATACATACTGGCAACCCGGTCAATTTTTAACTATTAACCGGAACCGGGTTGCCATTACCCCTGGGTCATTCGGGCGGGCAAATGACCAACAGCCAGATACTTGATTTACTTGTCTTCATGATCGGTTTTGATTTGATTTTCAGACATGATTTGCAGTACCTCAGCACGATGATAGATCTCACTGATGAAGTTGGGAAGGCCGGGGAAGCCGTTTTGTTGCAGGGCGTTCAGATCCATTCCTTTTTCCAGCAGGCTGTTGGTGAACCATTCGTTTAATTCCTTTTGAAACTGTTCATAGGGTACACGACGAAACCGTTCCATGATACCGGTGAGGGTACTGAAATCGGGAGATTCTGGGTTTGATTTTTCTGCTTCCATTTGATTGAAATATTTAAAATGGAGCCCTGGAGGGTGATCTACAAAATAGGCGTGGACACCCTACCCATCGCTTGTGAGGCCCTGAGAAGCCCTGGAACGAATAAGCGGGCGCCACGCCTATAGCGTGGGCGCCTTCCGCTTTATCGCCTTGTTCCATTTGAAATTTCTCAGGTTTCACAAGCAAGACTCAAAGCGCGAACGCCAAATATTTTATGCAGTTCGCAAAATTAAGAAATAGTAAAAATTATCTATACATCACTGAAATTAAACTATAAAAATAGAGAATATATCTACAAATATAGACTATTTACACTGATATGCAAATAATTTATCTACAAACAGGATAGTAGGTTATTTTTAAATAAAAAAAACGAATTGCAAAAAGAAACACTTACAGCCTTAGGACTATTTTTAGCAAAAAAATCGGTTAATAAGGCTGACGTAGCTAGAAAGACGGGGTTGAGCCCTTTTCGATTAAGTCAATTATCAATTAATCCTAAGACTTATCTAAGAGTGGAAGAGCTTTATCTTATTGCATTAGCTATAGAAGTGTCTCCATCTGATTTGTTGGAAGCCGTGTGTAAAGACGTAATTCTTCCAAATTCTAAATCCTGAAAGCAAAGTCTTTTATTGTAATGATACCGATAGATGTCATTTTAGGGCCTAACTTTTTTCATATGCCCATTCAACGATCTGCTCAATAGATTTTAATATTTCGTTTTGCCCGTCAGAAGATTTAACATCTATGTCACAAAACGTACCTCCGTTAGACCATGTATGCAGGATGGTGTAATAAATGCCGCCAACCAGCAAAGCAGATACCGCACGAAAATTTACTTTTTTATTTTTGAAATGTTCGTCAGTCATCTCCAGTAGTTTTTGACCATTACTTTCCCGGGCATTATGAATGCTGGTCATTAACCGGCTTTGCCCCGAAAGTTCCCAGTGGATCAACCTTTGCATTTCATGTTCCGAAAGAAAAAAGGTAAACTGATTTTGCAGCAATTGGGTAACCAGCGGTTGGGAACCAAGGGATTGACTATTGCCGATCAGATCATTCAGACTGTTTGAGAAGGTCATCCAATAATCTTTTTCAACCACATATGCTTCGATCAGGTATTCTAACGTCCTGAAATAGCGATAGATCAGGCTCTTATTTACGCCAGCTTTTCTCGCGATATTATTAACCCGCAGTGCGCTGTACCCTTCATTTTTTAATATTTCACCTACGGCATTGATCAGGCGCCTTTTGGTCTCCTCTTTATTTTTCATAGCAGGATGATTTATAATGAAGAAAAAAAATCTGCACCAAAATTTGTACCAATTATTCTTAAAAGGAGTATTAGTGGCTTGTGAAATTGTAATTAATGTTGTTTACAGGGTAGATTCAACCGCATGGAATAAATATAAGTTTCTATCCGCGTAGCAACTGCAATTTCATCTTAGGCCGTTGCCTGCGGGCCGGGCCAACCGCTGTATCTGCCGGGCAGGATGCCGCTTTTGTCCCTAACGGGAAACACTAATTTTCACGCGTGTTCAAACCTGTGTTCCGCAGTGCCGCAACATCGCCGTTCTGTAGTCCTTACGGTTCTGCTCCTGCAAACAACCGGTAACAGATTGTTTTTGACAATGCATTTTCCAAAAGAAGGAGAAAAAGGAAAACAAGTTGGGCACTGCTGACTGACGATTGCCTGCAGTATCAAAAAGACTACGGCATAAACGGCTGCCTCCCCAAAGGGTCCCCTCCAATTATTCCGTTTCCTTTTTGTGCCGTTACGTGCCCGCTGATTTGCTTTCTTTTTCTCCTTTTTCTTTTGGAAAAAACACTCAGGGGAAGCCGGCGAAAGGGAAAAGCACAACGAACAGATTTAATCATTAAAAATTTAGAAATCATGGCACACAATCTTAATTACAGCGAACAGACAGGAAAATACAGTTTTTTCAGTGTAAAGGAAAAAGCGTGGCACGGACTGGGGCAGATCGTCGAAGATTACCCCACAAGCGCTGACGCTATCCGCTACGCGGGTTTGGATTATACAGTGGAAAAACGTCCGCTGTTTACCAATACACTGGCAAATGAGTTAACAGATCCGGATAACGGACTGCTTCCGAAAACGGATGTCCCCGGCTTCTTTGCGACTGTACGTAACGACAACAATGCGGTTTTGGGAGTCGTTGGCAAAGACTATGAAGTGGTACAGAATGCGGATGCATTCGGGTTCTTTGATGCCATTGTCGGCGGCGGCAGCGGTATAAAGTATGAGACCGCCGGAGCACTGGGCAAAGGAGAGCGGATATTCATTACTGCCAAACTTCCTGATTATATAAAAGTCGGCAAACAGGATTTAATAGAGCAGTACCTGTTCCTGACCACTTCACATGACGGTTTCGGCAGTATTACCGCCGCTTTCACGCCAACCCGTATCGTTTGCAACAATACGTTAAACGCCGCCATGCGTAATCATTCCAGTGGTATTAAGATAAGGCATACGGCTTCGGCAAACGACCGGTTAAAACAGGCGCATACGTTAATGGGTATATCGCACGTCATGGCTCAGGAATTAGAGGAACTGTTTAATCACTGGACAAAGGTGCGCATTACCGATGCACAGGTGAAAAAACTGATACAGATCGCTATGGCACCAAACCGGGAAGTAATTGGTAATCTCAAACTGGGATTAACGGATAAACTTTCAGCCACTTATACCAATATTGTGGACAATGCCTATGCCTACGCAATGGGTAACCCAACCCAGCAAACGGAAACCACCGCAGGTACTTTATTCGGTGCGTATAATGCAGTTACCGGCTATTATCAGAATGTCCGCAGTTTCAAAGACGGCGATGCCAAATTCAAATCCATCATGGACGGAACTGCCCGGCAAAGGGCACAGGTTGCTTTTGATCTGTGCGCAGGCTTTGTATGTGAGGGAGCAGATGCGTTGAATTTTAATAAAAATTAACAGCTATGCAGCCATTAAAAATGCTTACCAATGTGCAGAAAGCAAGGCTTCTGCACAGTTTGCTGACCGGTGAAATACCCGGTTTTATTGCACATCTCAAAATAATGAGCGATACGGTGGTCAGCACCCGCGAAGAAATCACCTCGGTCTGGAAAGATCAGCTTTTCGGACCGGAATTCTGGATCGAACTGGCCGCGGGTGTGCAGCACAAACTGAACCGTTACCAAATAGAACTGACCCGCAGCAGCACTGTTTTCGCCGATCAGCTCTTTGACGGCTATACCGCAATTTTTACGGTACATGCGCTGACAGTCTACGTTGCTGAAGAACGGTACAGCGATCCGAAGTTTAAACCGGCCGTCGAACTTTTATTTGGATAATCATGAGTACCGCTGATTTGAAAATGTATTGCTGCGGATTCCTGCTTGCAGCGGCCGGACTAGCCATCCGGCTGCTTGTAAACCGGCGGAAGTTCGGGCGCAGGGGACCTGCCGGACTGCAGCGTTTTTCATCCTATGGCCGCGCGCTGATCACCCTGTTTGCCGAAAATATGCTGAACCTTGCTGGCCTGCTGCTGATTCTTGCCGGAGCCTGCCTGATAATAATCGTTTACTTTATTTAAATTTGTAAAAATGAACACATCCCTTAACCCAACCCGGCCGGGTCAGATCTGCAAGATCGTTTCCGCTGTCCCTGACAGTGAGCCGGAGGAAGTATACATTGTCGCCGAAGATCCGGCCGGCTTCGAAGACGCCGACGAAATTCTGGTGGTTGCACTGGGCGAGCTGCAGCGGAATATCAAATCGCCGGAGAATGCCGCCCGTGAATCTGTCCGGAAAGATGAACTGATCGTAGTTGGTGAAGATCTGGAAAGCTGGGTAGCTTCCTGGAATAACCGTTAAAACCTGACTGCCGTGAGTTTCTGGACAAAAACAAATTATCCCTACAGCAAAATTGCTGAAATCCCGGAGGATCAACTGCTGCTGCTTGTTAATGCGATGCGGCGGGAGGATATTATTGAATGGCTGATGTGGAATGATTCAAACGGTGTTTACAGTGATGAACAGTCGCTCAAAGAGTTTGGTAGTGTCATGTCAAGGGATGAGGGAATCGAAATACTGCTCCGGCAGGCAGAGGAAAACCGTGTTTTAAAATAATGCTTATGATGACCGGAATAAAAAACCTGGAAGATGTCTCGGCTTTTATGGAGCTGCTTGTGAAGGAAGGCGTAAACGCGCATCCTGACGAAGACTTCCGTAACTATGTCAGTATGGAGACCGGTGAGGAAACGTATTCCGCTGCGGACGCGGACGACCGCAACAAGCTCATGGCACACTGTTTTAAGGTTTGCGAAGCAACCGGTACTGATATCTACAGTTTTTATGCAGGAGATTTTCCTGAAAGCGACCGGGATGGATAAATTTATACCGCTGCCTTCAGCCGTACAGCCGCAAGATCCGCCCTGCTGATTGCGGACGGATTTTTGCAGTATACCATTTAAACAAAATCCGGCAGCAATGGCAGATGTGCATTCCAGAGAAGTCAGAAGTTATAATATGTCCCGTATCCGGAGCAAGGATACCAAACCTGAAATGCTGGTCAGGAAATTCCTTCATGCTGCCGGTTTCCGTTACTTGCTCCATGACAAACGGCTTCCCGGAAAACCGGATATCGTGCTGCCGAAATACAAGACAGTGATATTTATTCACGGCTGCTTCTGGCACGRCCATCAGGGCTGCCGGTATTACGTGATTCCCAAAACCCGTACAGAATGGTGGCTCAGTAAAATAAACGGCAATATTCTCAAAGACTGCCGGGCAGCTGAAGAACTGAAAGCTTCCGGTTGGAAAGTGATAGAAATCTGGGAATGCAGTCTGAAAAAGGCGGTACAGACTGAAACACTCGGCGAACTTAAAAGGACACTGAATCCCGCAGAAAAGCTTCAGGGAGGCCGTCTGCCGGAACACCTGAATTTTCTTTAATCACCGCTTATTCTTATCTTCATTCAAAATTGGTGTAAATTCGCCTGACATGATAATAACCGGTCACAATGATCTATCTTAAAATATTTACTGGCCAGGATCTTCGCCCGCCCGGCGCAGGTGGAAGCAATACCCTGATTTCTTCAAAAATTATGGCAACCGGATTTTTTCCGTCGCCACAGCGCCCGCCAGGTTACAACCTGAAATTTTATCACACGAGCGGTTCTACTGATCTCGAATATGGTTTTTCCGGCAATTCAGGTGATGAGGTAAGAATTAAAAGTTTTTCAACCGTTATGATGGCTGAAGGTGCAGGCGTGGGAGACCTCGGGGTTTTTAAACAGCATACAGGGGAAGCGAATGCTTTTGATGTCACCTTTGTAAAGCAGACAGATCCTCAGTTTGCTTTCCTCAAAAGTCTCATGAAAGATAATCATCAGGCAGAAGAAGTCATAACGGAACCTGAGGAGGATGATATCGTAAATTCAGCGATCACGAATCCGCATAACTGGCTTATTTACGGGGCACCGGGGACCGGTAAAAGTAATATGATCAAGGCAGAATCTGCTGTGTTCGGAGCGAACAGCTTCAGGGTTACATTTTATCCGGATTACAGTTATGCAAAATTCGTGGGCAGTTACAAGCCAGCGACTTATTATAAAAATAACGGCAGCAGTGTGAGTTATCATAATGGAAGAAGCAGCAGTACACCCGCCGGAGGCATTGTTAACGAGCCGGTTATCGATTACAGATTTGTGCCCGGCCCGTTTTTAAGCATGCTCGTGAAGGCCTGGAAAGGCCTCAGTAACGGAGAGAATTGCCTGTTGGTGATCGAGGAGCTGAACAGAGCTGCTGCTGCGGCCGTTTTCGGCGAAATTTTTCAGCTGCTGGACAGGAAAAAAGGACGTAGCGAGTACAGGGTCAGACTCTCTGATGAAGCGATGAGCTGGATTCACGAAGAATTGTTGGATGCTGCTTTTGACGATATCAGAAATGATATAATGGATAAAGGTATATATATTCCCCGGAACTTTTATCTCTGGGCGACAATGAATAGTGCGGACCAGGGTGTATTTCCGCTCGATGCTGCCTTTAAAAGAAGGTGGCAGGTGAAGTACCTGCCGCTGGACGCCAATGAAGATAAGCTTGACGGTCTGACACTCATCTTTGCCGGTACTGAATATTCCTGGAATTATCTCAGAAAATCCATTAACAGCTGGCTGACCATCCGCGCAGGTGTTGCCGAAGACCGTTTAATTGCGCCGTTTTTTGTCTCGCCGGAAGAGCTGACCAACAGGGATAACGCACCGGAGGTCTTTAAAAACAAACTGCTGCTTTACCTGAAAGATGATGTGCTGCGTCATAAAAAAGGATTTTTCAATGCGGATAACCAGACCATATCAGCAATCAGCACGCATTTTAAAGCTGATCCAAATCCGGCGAAAAGTTGGGATTTCTTCTCGGTACTGACACAGGAGGAAGAAGGAGCTGCCGCTCATATCAGGAAAACTTATGATGATTTTGCGGCAGTTAACCACCCGCCTGTAACCGAGGAAGATGCACAGTCGGACACCGAAAACCGATAACAGGCCGGATGAAAACTGATCCTGAAAATATCACACTTTATGAATTCGCCGAGGAGGAGTTTCCCGGGCAGATCAAAGCTGCTCTGGGTGAACTTTATCCGCTTTTTGAGCAGCGGAGTCTCGTCAGGAGGAATATAAATACTGGCAGCCTGTCCCTTGATTACAGCGGTTTTGCTGCGTCGGGGACCAGACTGGTAACGGTTCTTCCCAAATACCTGCGCAAACAGATCAGCAGCATCACCGATCCGGCCGCAAAAAATAAAAGGATTGAGACAGAATCCGGCAAACTCTACCGGCTGCTGAAACGGAATGAGTACGGACTGGCCGGCAGAAAAAATATTGAAATAGCTGCTGCTGATTTTATAAGTGAAAACTCTGCCGGCTATACCAACGAACTGGCAATCGCTGATTTTATACTCTCCGATTACCAGGACAACGGCTTATGGTCTTATACCGAAAAGAAAGTGCTGATCAATGCCGGCGGTGAGACGGACTGGGACCTCACCATCGATAATACAGACGCTGTGGTATCAGGCGGGCGGCCTTATTATTTTGACACATACAGCACGGCCGACGAACTGATCAGTGACAGCCTAATCACACAAATTCATAAATATGCTGTAAACTACTGTAACCGGCGCTACGGATTCATATTGGATCTGGAGCTTGCCGCACTGCCTGATGCAGCAGAAGATATTGATGACCTAGGCGATGCTTTCGCACTTCTGTATGCACTGGACAAGCAGCTCCGCATTACCTACAGGGAGCGGGAAATCCTGCTGCTGAAAGCGCTGACAGAACTGGTTGAGATCGGATTTTCACGTTCAGACGAGGCAATCTCACTTTACGGCCGCCGGGACTTTGAACAGGTATGGGAGGCCGCGCTGCAATATTGCTTCGGCCATAACGGTGATCTTCGCCGGACGCTGTTTCCGCTGCCTGAATGGTTTGATGAATTAACAGGCAGATTCCTGGCGGTCAATATTAATGACACTCTTAAACCGGATGTGCTGCGCAGAATAAGGCGGAACGGGCGTGAACTGCTGCTGGTACTTGACGCTAAATATTACCTGCTTAATTTCAATAATAAAAACTCTTTCCCTCCGGTAGGGGATGTTATCAAACAGTATTTTTATGAGGCTGCCGTAACCAGAAACGGTTTGGGCTATAATTCAGCAGACATTGTTAACGCATTTATATTTCCTTCTCAAACCAGTCTGCCTGCCGGATGGTTTGAAACCGGCGGTCATGCTGCGCTTGATAATGAGTTATTCAGTATGATCACAGCTGCCGGGCAGATCAAAAAACCGCTCATGAGTTTTAACGTGGACCCTGAAGTTATTTTTGAAAGATACACCAGGTTTAAACCGCTGAATAATGATGAGTTGAACAGCTTTATTACGGAGTGGGAAAATTATCTGAATCGTCCAGTCAGAGTAAAATGACCTTTCCTAGTAAAGATTATATGGGAATACCTTCGTAACGCGTCTGTTTTCGGTATTCTACTAATTTGTAACCTATAACAGCATAACAACATTAGATTAATCAACATAAATATGACTGAAATATTCTGGGATCCCTTAGAAAATAAAAAATACGACGATCAGGACTTAATATCAGCTGCAAAAAAAAGGCAGATTAAAAACATTTTAAAGTCATACGTCAGTGCTTATGATTCTTTCTCGGAACTCATTCAGAATGCCATGGATGCTGTTGATATCAGAGCTACCAGTCTGAATGAGTCCGGTTATCAGAAAGAAATCAAAATAGTGATCAATCTGGAAAAAAATGAATTTACGATTTCCGATAATGGTATAGGGTTTAAAGAGGCTGAATTTAAAATATTTTTGGCACCGGACAGATCTTTTAAAAATGAAACAGAAACCAGGGGGCATAAAGGAGTCGGATCAACATATATTGCGTTCGGATTTAATTATCTGTTACTGGGGACTAAAAGTCCCGAATTCAGCACGCTGGCTGAAATCATAAACGGGCGAAACTGGGTCGAAGACTCAAAAGGAATTGTAACAAAACCTGTTGTTAAAACTATTCAAACTGCTAGCGATTCCTATGATAATTTAGACAGAGGGGCAACATTTACCATCAAATACGGCGGAGATTATACCCGCCCTAAAAGTTTGTCATATTTCGGTGCTGAGACTGCCGACCAGTGGCTTCATATACTTTTGGTAAAAACACCTTTGGGGAATGTTGATTTTTTTAACCTTAACTCACAAAAGACCTTTTTTAGTTTAAAAGTCATAGATAGTAAAGGTTTGGAAACGGAAATAAGTAATCATAAAGCAGATTACGCTTATCCGCACAACTTAATCCACGCTTCAGCGAATCTAAAAGATATTTTAACATTTCAGCAAAAGTTAATAGCTGAAGGGAAGCCAGTCGTGCTTCCTTCAAAATTCAGCCGGTTAAATGGTATTTACGAGTACTTTTCGAAAGATGATTTAAAACAATTTAAATCCAAACGGCTATCTGATGAAATGAAGAATCTTATTGATCAGTACCAAATCACCGCTTATGGCTATTTTTGTTATTCAACGGATGTTTGGGATGAGCTGAATGACAATGTCATAAAATTGAGAAAGGGCACCAGGCTGCTCAGAGGGGGATTGCAGCTTGCTAATAATTATATGATTCAGGGTGATCTGATCGCGATACCGTTAACATCAAATATTGGTTATCAGAATCAGACCCACGTTGTTGTTCATTTTAGAAACGCAGATCCTGATTTGGGCAGAAAAGGCTTTCAGCCGGAACTCAAAGAGCTCGGCGAAATTTTAGGAGTGGCTATAGTTAACAAATTCAAAACATGGAGACAGTTATTAAAAGTTGACACAGGTGCAAAACCTAACATTGCCAGCAGCGATGATGTTTTCAACTGGATAACTGAACAGGCAGATTATGAGAGGTCTCACCCGCTGGTAATCACTAATAAAAACTTTTTCGCTCCGGTAAATGAGATTTCAATCACATCGATACCGCAATCCGAGCAGGATGTTATTGTTTTGTTTAATCAGCTTTTGGCTGGTGGTGTGATAAGAGGATTAAAACTGTTAGCAACAGATCAGAAACGGCAGTATGACGGGGTTTTTAAATACTTTGTCAGAGAGCCCATCAGTAATCATATCTATGACGAAATATTAAATCCGCTTGGCGTGAGCGAAATGGAACACCGGAGTGACTACAGTTCAAGGCCATATATTTTAGAGTATAAGTTCAGCGTAGACGGACTTCTCCGGGAATTTGAGAACGGCGAAAAGTTAGAACATGAGATAAACTTGGTGATTGCCTGGGAAACGGGTGAAATATGGAAGAAAACGCATCAGGTTACTTCCTTATTAGATGTCGAAAATTTGCACAACAGAGAATTTCATGGATTAACTCACATTTTTCATACAGGAAAACATAAGTTATACGCAATAATACTTTCAGAGTTGGTCGACTATCTTAATGACTTCGACAACTCTCAAAAACAACAAAAATTAAAATATGACGGCGAGGATATTTGAGAATTCCTGCCTAAACACCCGGTTTATTAAGTTAAAGATTCTAAAAGCGAATATTAAGACATATTGCTATTTACACTGCCAGATTTTCTATAAGTTCCGGCTTAACATTTTTGCCTGCGCTCTCAAATAATGAAAAAGCGGTTTCTGCTATAGCCCGCGCAAACAACGGAGGGACAGCGTTTCCTATCATTTTATACTGATCGCCCTGCGAGCCGAGAAACTCAAAATCGTCATCAAAAGACTGTATCCTAGCCGCTTCGCGTACCGTAATTGAACGCGCCTGCCTGGAGTCAGGGTGGATATGTCTTAAACCATCCTTATAAAGATGGGCCGGTATAGTGTTCCCCGGCTTATCTTTTCTGATAACATGATATTTGTGAAAGTTTGATTTTTTTCCTGTTGCTTCCTCGTAAAGACTAATCAGCGCTGCCGTACTGCTGTAGCGGTAGGTGCCGTTCTCGATATCTTCAGCCAGTGTTTTAAAAACCTGTATGTCTCTGGCACTGTGTACCCGCGGCACATGATTGGGCGGAAGCGGCACACCGTTAATATACACAGCGTGCGACCTGCCTTTTTCTTTTTCTTTCAGCGGAAAAATGGAAGGAAGGTTTTCAAACGCAGCCCCGGCGTGAGCAGGTTCACTGCTTTCACGTTCCCGCATTATCCGGTAAAAATCCGCGATTTCTAACGCGCTGTCTGCGCCGGTTTTAACGCCATATATAATTACCCTTTTGCGTTTTTGCGGTACATCATAATAAGAAGTGTCGAAGACAGCTTTACTGCGGAGGTCAGGTGTAATATCATACCCGATTGACTGAAATGACTCTCTGATGCGGTTTGTAATAGGGATCCCGCCGGGTGCGGCTGACAGTATACCTTCCACATTTTCAAATACAAAAGAATGGGGTTGAAAATGGCTGACCATCTTTACGTAAGATTCGAACAGAAAATTCCGGTAATCATCCTTCATGCCGTTTTTGTCCTGCACCCGCCCGGCAATGGAATAGGCCTGGCAGGGAGGTCCGCCGACAATCATGTTTACTGCTGCTTTGCCAGCCAGGCTGATCAAACCCTCACTGGCGCCGAACAAAGGGTCGTCAAAGCCATTCAGCAGCTCTTCCGTACGCTGTATATCAAAATGGAGCACTTTCTTTTCTGCTGATTTATAACCCCATTTTACTGCCAGGCGGTTACGCAAAGTCTTCACCATAGGCTGTTCCCAGTCCACAGCAGCCAGGGTTTTGTATTTTCCGGTTTGCAGAAAACCATCAGTCAGACCGCCGCAGCCGGCAAACAAATCGATTACGTTAATTTTCATCGGTCAGATATTTTTTTAACTGTTCAGCGAGTACTTTACCCAGCAGCGGCGGCACTGCATTGCCAACCTGCCGGTTTTGCTGTGTTTTATTACCCAGAAAGACGAAACTGTCAGGAAAGGACTGCAATCTCGCGTTTTCGCGTACGGTAGGAACACGGTTCCATTTATAATGAAAATGGTTGCGGTGGCCGGTATCAATCGTTTTGGACGGCTTTTGGCTGTGATACCGGGTCCAGGCTTCATTGAATTTCCTGGAATCTCCCACTCCGGGAGGCAGGTCCTTATGATTACCGCCCTCGGGTACCAGAGAAATTACGCTGATCACATGATCAGTATGTGTAGTGCCGACGTGATTGGTAATGACCTTATTCCCATTACGCATAATTTTCTGGTAATCACTAGCCGGTTTTTTGTCATAGGTCATTTTTTCATCCCCAAGTCCGGTTTCCAGATCGGGAAGATCGCCAATTGCGGCCTCGCAACCTACGTAAGTGGAAGGAATATGAGTCGGATCCGGGAATTCAAATGTCCCCAGGTCTTTTCTCAGCGCCACGAAGAAAACTCGTTTGCGTATCTGAGGCACCCCGTAATCGGGAGCAAACACAAGTTTGGGGTTGCACGTATAACCCATTTCCTCGCACAGCCTGATCACCTCAGTTTTGGCTTTACCGCCGTACATAACCAGGAAGCCAGGAACGTTTTCGATAATGATGGCTTTTGGTTTAAGCCTTGCTGCAAGTTTGAATACTGAATTAAACAGCGTATTCCGGGTGTCATTTTCATTTCTCGGACCGGTAAGCGAAAAGCCCTGACAGGGAGGTCCGCCGATAATTACGTCCACTTTCCGGTCATTTACAGCTTCAGCTATCTCGTCTATTGCGCTGTCCTCGTGCAGGTCAAGATTAAGGGTTTTGGAATCATTATGGTTATGGGCAAATGTTTTCAGCGCGATATCGGTATTATCCACGCCGAGCAGTACGTCAAAGCCTGCCTGCTGGAAGCCGTATGAGAAGCCGCCGCAGCCGGAAAAGAGATCAATAGCCGTTAGTTTATTATTAGTCATGTTCAAAATCAAGTAATCCCTGTCTTGTAAATTTTAGTTTCAGATATTCAATGTTGGTCCTGGCCGCTTCCAGTATCTCGCTGCAGTTTTCTTCGCGGAAAATGATTTTCGCAACCTGCTCGCCGTAGAAATTCGCTAGCAGCTCCTTCTCATCCAGAGAAAAAAATTCAGCCGCTTTGATAACAGTTTCTTTTGCAGGCAGGCGTTCGCCGCGTTCAATCTTGCTGAGCACCGAGGTATCCAGATCGAGAAAGGCCGCCACTTTCCGCAGCGGCAGATCATTTTTGATACGGAGCTCTTTCAGGGTTTCACCAAATAATTTCATTTGGAATAAACATTTTGGACAATAATAGACATTTGCCAGCAATTTTAGTAATATGTTGATAAATTCCCGGATGTTAATTTTATATTTGTTCGGCATGCTGCATAACCCGTTATCTTTGGATAACTGCAATTGTTGCCAGCCGCAAAATATTTAACATGGCCAAGCTAACCTTATTAACGACAAAAGGAACAGTCCATCAGACCGGCGGTCTGAACTGGGGATCGAATCCGAATAACCATACTACCCCGCTGGATGCGTATATTCCTTTACATATTGCTTCCGTGAGAAGGTATCCTCCGGTATTTGCGCCAAAAACACCAGTGCAGGTCCGGCACACACTCACCTGGGATGATGGTACAATAATGCAGGTGCTGTTTGAGGGCTCGCAGACAGATACACAGAACGGACTTGTATATCCCAAACAGATCGCTTCGACACCCAGCAAAAATACACTCGGAAGATATTTAAGAATGAGAATGGGATTGGGTGCTGCTCACCGTATTACCCTGCAGGACCTGCACACCTATGGCCGTACTGACATTGAACTTACGGCAACCGGTCCCAATCAGTTCACAGCAGATTTTCGCTAACAATGTCAAGATATTATCTGAAAAAACTGGGCAGGCAGGAACTGGGCGTGAAACCGGACGGAGGTATTGCGCGCGGCCGTTATATCTATGTTTCGAAAGCCTGTGAGTTATTTTTCCCGCACCTTTCCAGGACAGTAACGAACGACAATGTGCTGATTCCGCTTATACCACCGTTTTCAGACGACAAAATTTATTCTGCTTACGTTTACCATAATGATAAATAC